>JAKFVJ010000153.1 GCA_021732245.1 Candidatus Obscuribacterales bacterium
GGGGTTGACTGTCTATGTAGAACCAATAAGCGTTGTCGAATTGGAAAACAAACTTCGCTTGAAACAAGCAGAAATAGAGCGAGAAATAGCGCGCATATTGTCGCAATTGAGCGCATCTTGCCAGGCTCATCACGGCGAAATTGAAATTTCGTTCAATACGCTTATCCAGTTAGACTTCATCATGTCGCGTGCTCGATTGGGATTGAAGTATAACGGTTACTGCCCACCGTTAGCCAAAGATGGTCCATTGAAACTTATTGCCGCACGACATCCGTTGATGGTGCTTAGAGAAAAGGCACAAGGTACGCAGACAATTCCTAACGATATAAAACTATCAGCCGACGAGCGATCATTTATCATCACCGGTCCAAACACAGGCGGTAAAACTGTTTACCTAAAAACAGCCGGGCTTCTCTCTTTGATGATCAAGTCGGGACTATCTTTGCCGGTGCAATCGGGATCCGAAGCACTTTATTTCAATGAGATTTACGCTGACATCGGTGATGAACAATCAATCGAACAAAATCTATCGACTTTCTCTTCACACATGACCAACATCGTGGAAATTATCGATGCTACAAAGCAAGGCGATTTAGTTTTGCTGGATGAAGTTGGTGCCGGCACCGATCCCAAAGAAGGCGCCGCTTTAGCCAGAGCGATTCTAGAGCAATTAAATTCAGCAATGGTCTATACAATTGCCAGCACGCACTATGGTGAATTGAAGACGCTTGCTTATGCCATCAAAGGTTTCATAAACGCCAGTCTAAAATTTGACGAAGCAAACTTGGCACCCACTTATCATTTGCAAATCGGAATCCCAGGCTCATCTAAAGCAACCACGATGGCGCGGCGCCTCGGATTGAACGCCTCTGTCGTTGAAGCGGCGGAAAAATTTCTATTAGCCGGCGAAGCTGACCTGCAAAAAACAATTGAACAGCTAGAATCGAAACTAAAAGAATTAGCCCAACTTGAAGAACTTGCGCTAAGTGCAAATAAATCAGCCGCCCTCAAAGAAAGCGAAGCCTTGGCTCAACTTGCCGCAATCGAAAAGGAAAAAGAGAAACTAAAGTCAACTTACGCCAGACAACTGGAAGAAGATCTTCACTTGGCGCAAGAGACTATTCGCAGCACCATCAAAGATTTGCAGAGCAAACCTTCTTCTCAGAAAGCTCAGCAAGCCCAAAAGGAGATGTCCGAGATAAGACAAGCCCTGCATTGGGCCGACAACGAGACAGGCAAAAGTCTGCCCGGTGACATCAAAGTTGGTCAGCGAGTAAAAGTTACCTCGCTCAATCAAACAGGCATAGTTTTAGAAATCCCATCTTCGATCGAGGCAACAAGCCAGGCAACAGTAAAAGTCGGCAATTTCCCTGTAAAGGTCGCCGTCACCGATTTAATAATCGTTGACCACAGTCAAGCAATTAAGCCGCCGAAGTCTCAGAAAATGAAATATCAAAGTCAGCCTGTAACAGCCTCGAGCGCTCAAGTTAATGTGTTTGTGCAAACCGCCGCCAACACATTAGATTTAAGGGGACATAGGGTTTTGGAAGCCATGGATGAACTGGAGAAATTCCTCGACCACTCAACCGTCGCCAACATAAGCCCGATAATGATAATTCACGGACACGGCACGGGCGCTGTAAAATCTGCCGTGCGCGATTATTTGAAGACCTCGTCATACGTCGACTCATCTCGCCCGGGGGAAACCTACGAGGGCGGAGACGGCGTCACAGTTGTCGAATTAACCTAAAATCTGGATAGATGCGTCTTAGATACGGGAAAGTTTCGTATTTTCCCCAAATACAGACAGCCACCGCATAATTAAACTAGGCAGAAATAAACACCCAGTTGCGATGCACTAATCCGGAGAGAAGGCATGGACGACGACAAGCTCAACAAACCAGCTTCAGAATTCGCCCCAGGAGCCCCTGAAAGCGCCACCAACGCGCCTTCAGAGAAAGCCGCCGCAGCAGGCAAACAAGACTCATCAGGCGCCTTGTCGCAAGCAGCCACCGAATCAGCCGAAGCCGAAAAAGGCAAAGTTTGGACAGGTGGAAAACCAGGCGTTGCCCAAATGGACACATCAGCGCAGCGACCAAGCTCAATTTTCGATTTGGTCAACCAAGCCAGACAAGCACCGGCTCCCGAAGTTGCACCAATTCAAACAACCGAAAACTTCAATCGTCCTCAGTCGGCAGGCGTCCGGGGTCCAAGCGGCAACTGGAACGACTCAAATTTCTTGAGCCCGCTTCCAATGCTCGATGCGTCAATGAACCAAGCGACAGAACAACAAGCTTTTCAACAATTGGCAAATGCACAAGCTGCAGTAGATCTTCTAACACCGAACAATGTGCGTCTTATCGTGAACGATCTAGAGAAGCTTCAACGCGCGCTTCCAATGGAAATGGAATCCACCAAAAGAGCCGCCATGCAAGAGCGCATTGCTACAGGCACTCGCATTCTAGACAGCCGCTGGGAATGCCCATTGCGTCTCGCTTTTGGCATGTTAAAAATAGCTTCCGCTGACGGACAACAACCACCGGTAGACGCGTTTCGTCTCCTGCAAGAAGCAGCACGCATAAATCCGGCACTAAAAGACGATCCGGATGTCAAAGCAACAATAGACAAGTGCGCAAGTCTCTATGGCAATATGGCACAAGCTGTTAAACAGTCCATGGAGCAAGCTGTTGTTGCCGGCGCTCAAGTACCTGTTCAACAAGAAAGATCCGCATTTCAAAACGACCCACAGTTGGCACAAAGACTTGCTGAGCAAGGACGCCAGGCTCAACTGGACTCACCCGATCCATATGTACATGCTCGCGAGTCAGAAGTTCTAATGAAGACACAAGGTGTTCTCAGCCAAGAAGCCAAACGTGAGCACAACTTGGCTATTGATTCAGCTAAGAAGGTTAAGAACTCCAAGGGCGAAAGCTACAATTTAGTTCTTGGCGAAATCACAAAAACCAGAAGCGTTATTTCCGAAAAACAAGCCGCCCTGGCTAAACTGCAAGAGCAAATTGCTGAAGCCAAAAAAGCCAGCAAGTCTATCGCTTCTGAGGTGATGGTAGCTGAAGCTTCCCGCGCCGCTGAAGAGCAAAAAACCCGCAGCGCAAACCTCTGGGAAGCTGGTACAACAATCTTCAGCCGCACTCTCAAGTCCGTTACCGGCGACGCAGAGAAAGAAGACAATGCCCATAATGCTAAAGTTGCCGAAATGGTTAAGCGTGGCAATGCATTACGCGACCTCGAAACGAAGCGTAAGGCTCTGGAAGGTGAGATCAAGTCTTCGCAAGACACACTTAAAACTCAGCAGACCAAACTAGCCGAAGTTGGCAAACCAATTGCTGAAAAACATATTGGCTATGCGAAGGCGCTTATACAAGATGCTGAGGCTTGCACAAGTCAAGCCGCTAAGGCACTGGCAGAAAACAATACAGACGAATTGCAGAAAAGTCAGGCAAAGCAATTGACCGACCTCGTTGAAGCAGCCAAGCAATTAAATAGAGCCGAAAAAATCACTCCGGATTTAGCCAACAGCGAAGAGCTTAAACAGCTCAAGCAGAGTCATTCTATCGTAAGTTCTTCAATCGGCGAAAATATCAAAGACCTTACACCAGCACAACAACAAGATCTCGATGACCGCTTTTTAACTGTGGTGAACGTTTACAATCAACAACGCACTGACCAACTACAAGCAGCAATTGCCGGCGGCGCCAAACCAACAGAAGCTCAAACAGCCCTGGTAAAGGAGTTAGCTGACCTGGCCGGTTTCGTTCCTGAATTACAAAAGGATGCAAAATTAAGAGCAGCAGTCGGACAAATTCTCAGAGGTGAGCGTATCACCGAAGAAAGTCTGACCGAAACAGCGAAGATTGAATCGAAATCCTTGAAATTAAAGGAAAATGTCTTCCTTGGCGAACAAGCCATGCAACAATTTCAGGGACTCTTCCTCAACAAACAGTATAAGGATGCTGCTGAATCTTTAAAAACGGCGATGGAGAACCAGAAGCCGCACGTTAAGCAATTGAGAGACGAATTGGGGCAAATAACAGAAGCACTAGGCTCCTGCACCACCCTTGAGCAAATGGCCCTTCTCAAACAAGGAAAGCAAGCTCAGGAAGACCTAATTGCTAAAGAAGAAAGCAAAGTACTTAATTCAATTGCATTGCTTTACCTGACTGAAAAGCTTCCAGTTCAAAAAGAAGACGGCTCAACTGTAGAAGTGCAAGGACCGGGCTTCAAGCCGGAACAGGCAATTCAAGCCTTGAATCAAGCCAAAGTCGATTTTCCAGGCATCGAGCGTAATCCTTTGTTTGAAAAACAAATGCAGATGGCTCATGAACTTGAAAAAGACGTCAAGGCAATGGAGATAAAGGCTCGCGAAGATTCAGAAAAGTCCAAAGAAGCAGGCATCGACTTTGCCACCACTTTAACTAGCTGGGGTGGCGCTGCTGCCGGGGGCGCTCTAGCGACGGCTGGTCTTGTTGGCGCAGGTGTTATGGTAGCTGGAGCTCCAGTCACCGTTCCAATTGCTTTGACGATCCTAGGGGCGTCAGCTCTTGTAGGCGCAGCAACCGGCGGTTTGACTAAGTGGGGTCTGGCGAATGCGTTTGATGCCAAAGACAAAGACCTGGGCAACAATTTTTCAAAGGGTGCCTGGATTGGTGGCACAACAGGATTGGGTGGTGGCGGACTGAAAGTCGGCGGCATGGTTCTTGCTGAAGGTCTTGTACTTGCCAAAGGCGGAACGACTCTTTATCAGGGCGTCAAATATGCCGATGTTATGAGTAAAGTCTCTAAAGTAGCACCGATGAATAATACGGTTGCTGCAATACTCAAGGGAGCTAACGGCAATGTAGCCAGAGAAGTTAAACTTGGTGAAGAAATTCTGGAAGCACAACTAAAGAAAGGCAAGATCACTCAAGAAACATTCGACACGGCAAAGTCTTGGTTATCTGGTGCAGGAACCGTTAAAGGCACACCAGTTAACACAGCTGAAATTCTGCAGAGTGTAGGAGTCAATATGGGTGACGATGTTCTCACCGCTGCTGGATTGAGAATGCAAGCGGCTGGAGAAATGGGTGGTACAAGAGCAATAGATGCCGGCTGGGAAGCTCTAAAAGCTGGTCTACCACAAGCAAATAATCCTGCCTATCAATGGTGGCATGTACCGGGTAATGTTATGAATCTCGGCAGAAGCGGAGTCAACAGCGTAAAAAATCTGGGTACACTGGCAGCCTATTCAGCTCCATATACAATGGCTAGAACCGCTGTTGCTGGTACGGCGTTAGCTGCCGGCACTGGCACTTACAACGCATATAAGTACGGTTCAAAAGTAGCCGACGGTGAAATGACAACCGGCGAAGCTATGACCGCCACACTAGGTAACACAGTTGTGGACACGGGTATTGGACTGGCAAGCATGGGCGCACTTCGCGCGTTTTCTGGAAATCCAGCACTCATTGCCGACATGAAGACTATGGGTATGGCTTCAGTCGGAACAGGGGTCCTCAACTGGATGACCCGCGGAGCATTGGGTAAGATGGGCTCCAAGGTATCCGGTAGCGGCTGGGCACAAGCACTTAGCCACGATAACGCAGGCATTGTTGCTCCATTCTTGCGCAACGCCGTACCTCTTGGTGCAAATCCGTTCAAGCAAGTTATTTTCGCAAGCGAAAAATCCGAAAATGAATCACTTCAAGTTGCCGGCACCAGAGGCGAACTCAGAAACTACGAAAGAGAAGTAGCTTCCAAAGGTACTGCAGAAGGACAAGCTGAGAAGCCGACAGAAAAAGCTGAAGGCGACTCCCAAAAGCAAGATGTGGCTCAACAAGCTCCAGCTCCGCAGCAAGCTATGCAACCAAGCCCTGTGGTAGCTAACGCCGAAGAGAATAGCGAAACGCCTTCAGCCGATGGTCCTCCGCAGCCGATTACAGATAGCTAGTACTTGAACTATACTTAGTCCATGCAAATTCCGTCCATATCGGTCATCGTTCCTGCTTACAACGAAGAGCGCCGCCTGGCAAGCACTCTTGAATCCATATACGCGCACCTAAAAAAGCGTGGCTCGCCCTTCGAAATACTTGTAATAGACGATGGCAGCCTGGATCACACTGATGACATAGTCGAAGAATTCGGCAAGGACAGGCAAGAAGTTCGCCTCATCTCGTATCACCCAAACAGAGGCAAGGGTTATGCCGTTAAGCTGGGCATGCTTTCCGGTCAGTATGATTTGCTCTTGTTTGATGACGCTGACGGCAGCTCGCCGATTGACCAACTTTCCCCTCTAGAGGCAGCCATTGCAGAAGGCAATGACATTGCGATTGGATCACGCAACTTGCCGGAAGCAGGAAAGACAGTCAAGACAGAAATGTCTCGCAAATACATAGGTAATACATTCAATCTTATTGTGCAATCGCTCTTATTACCCGGCATCCACGATACCCAGTGCGGATTC
>JAKFVJ010000009.1 GCA_021732245.1 Candidatus Obscuribacterales bacterium
ATTCTTCATCCGTCAGCGTTACGCCGGCTCGTTTGAAGAGTTCTTGTACAAAGTGTTTGCGCTCGTCACCTTGAAGATCAAAGATTGGCACTTGTACTGCCGCCCTGCTCTTGATGTCGGGCGCCAGTTTGTCTGCGCGAGAAGTGATTAACACATAAAGTGTTTTGCCATCGGCTTTGCTGGTCATCTGCATCAGTGTGCCGGACATCCGCTTTTCGACTTCGTGGACGTTGTCGCCACGGGCATCGGAAACTTGCGTGTCGGCTTCATCGATGAGGACGAGTGATTTGCCAACTGTGTGAAGAAGCATTTTCAGCTTCTCCAAAGCAGCTTCGGTCTCACCGAAGTATTTACCTCTCATCTGAGCCAAGCGAATGATTACTCGACCGGATGATTTGGCAAATGCTTCGAATTGATAGGACTTTCCAGCACCGTTTGGACCGGATGCAATTATCACGGAGGCGGCGGTCTTTGGATTTTCGGAGCGCTCGAATGTGCGTGCAAGGAGTTGTTTGTTTGCTTCATAGCCGATGATGTCCTCTGGTCCGTGGTCAGGCAATTCAATTGAAACGGTGTCGCCGAGTTGAGCTTTGATTACTCGGTTGACATGCTCAATCAGTGCTTTTCGTGTCACGATGTGTGGTTCGCTGCGGCTAGCTGTTTTCAGCAATGCTTCCAGAGCTGTTAGAGTTAGTCCTGCGCTATCGGCGATGAAAGCAGCAGTTCCTCGTTCATAACTTATCTTGGAAGCGTTTTCGTTGTCGGATGCGAAGAAGGTGTTGATGAACTTCGCTCTTTCGGCATCGGACGGATATCCAATGCGGATTGGACGTATTGAAGGCAAGCCGACTATCGTCGAGCTAATCTCCTGAAGATTTTCCGAGATGAGGATAATCAGGTGTGAGCTGTCTTTGAACCACTGCGACTCAATCAACTTGATGAATCTCACCAGTCGTTGCCGATCGAACTGATCTACTTCCCCGAGTGAACCCCGTGGGAAAATAGCGTCCGCCAGTTGCACGACGACACAGACCGGTTTATCTTCCGGAGTGTTCTTCTGCTTCTTGCGGACGAGAGTCACCGCCTGTAGCACTTGCGCCAGAAGTTCAATCGCCTCAAGTGGAGAGAAGTACGCGGCTTTAATCTCTGCTTTGAGATCGCGAAACTCAAATGAATTATCCAATTGCTCGGCTGCCTTACAAGCATTAGCTAATGCGTCGAGGTCTTTTGTGTCGGATGTGTAGGTCTCAATACCGCCCGCATCGAATCTCACCATTGTGAACGCTTCCTTCAGATGGTGATACAGCGTTTGCTCTAGATCGTGAAAGCGTTGCGTGTTCTTTGACCAGTAGAGGTCGCGGGTGTTGTCATTTATGGTGACCACATTTTTCCCTTCCAGTTGATACGCTTCGTTCAATGCATCCAGGAATGCCGGCTGTTCGTAATCGAATGTCTTGGTTGGCTCAGCCTGCGGTGCAGGAGCCTTGCCTTTCTTGCTTTTCTTACTGGGCATTGTTTTGCTCCTTTGTCTTGAACGCATCTGGGTGCGTGAGTTCGAAAGACGCTATTGGCAGTGGATTGTCCTTATCGATTGTCCGTGAGCGGATGCTCTCAGTAAGAAGTGTGAATTCTTCCGATTTGACGAACTCCGATGGAAGGATGGCGCCTCCACTGAGCTTCTTGTCGATTACGATTTTGGCTCCTTGACCGGGATTGCCGGATTCATCAAGCCAATGCTGAGACAGGCAGACGATGCGGGTACCTAGTGCTACGGCGTCATGCACGTGGTGGGTAACGAAAACGACCGTAATGTTGTATCTCTTCCACTGCTCATAGATGAGGTCCAGCATTTCTTGACGAGTCTTTTCGTCGAGTCCGCTGAATGGTTCATCTAACAATAGGATCTTTGGCCGCATCATTAGGCTTTGGGCGATGGCAGTCCTTTGACGCATTCCGCCGGAGAGTTCGTACGGGTATTTGCCGCCGTCCTTCTCCGGATCTAGTCCACAGCGTCGCAAGATTTCTTTTGCGTTGGCAAGTGCTTCATCGCGAATGCGTGAGTATCTAATTAGCTTGAGAATCTTTTGCGCTTTGAATAGATCTGCAAGAAATACAATCGGTGTGAAGAGAATACGCTCCTGCAATGAAGTGCCTTCGAGGATTGGGCCGGCAATAGCGTTTTCCAACATGGTGTTGTTCGTGAACAAAGAATAGTTCTGCGGAACTAAGCCGCAGTCACGTGTCACGCGTGTGACTTCTTTGTTGTCGATAAAGACAGCACCTTTGGTTGGAAATTGCGAACCAAGAATGGCACTTAAAATAGTCGACTTGCCGCAGCCGGATGTTCCGACAAGAGCTAGAAGCTCGCCTTTTTGAAGTTGCAGGTTGATGTCGTTGAGAACCGTAACTCGCTGCCCGTTTTTGGCGGAAGGATAGCTCACGGTGCAGTTTTGAATTTTGATAATGTGGTTATTCACAATGAACCTCCTATTGATTGGCCCAGCGGTATGAGCGGCGCCACCATCCGAAAAGCAGGTCGGCGGCAAACATAATGAGCATTGCCACTATGACGTATGCCAGAATTGTGGGCATATCCATTAGGCGCTTAGCAAGAAAGATGCGGTAGCCAATGCCGCATGATGCAACGCTCATCTCTGCGGCGATGACGTATCCCCAAGCAGCTTTGAATGTGGCGGCTATAGCAGCAATGATGAGGGGAAATATCTGACGATATACAACATGCCAGACAACTTCCATCTCGGTTGCTCCCAGTGTTTGCGCTTTATATATTTGGTCTTTTTTAACCAGCTCAACTAGTCGGGCGATTTCCAAAGCAATGCCAGGCAGAACGCCCACTATGACAATGGCGATCTTTGGTGCTTCATCCAAACCGAGAAAGAGAAGGAGAATCGGCCAAAGCAGCAATGCCTGCACTTTGTCAAACCAGCCAAGTATCGGTACCCAAAACTCTCTCCATTTAGGAAATAGTGTGAATAGCCCCAGAGGTATGGCGAACAGTGTGGATATCGAAAGACCGATAGTGAAACGTCTAAGAGTTGCGCACACGTCTTCTGTAAGCTGCACGTGTCCGGCAGAGTCGGGCTTAAGGCTAGAAAGAAACGACTGCCATATGTCTGATGGTAGTGGAAGTAGTCGTGGATTTGGGCTGTCAATGCCTTGCGCTGATAGCCATTGGACAGCTTGGTTTGCCTCTGGCAGCGCTAGCCAGTGGACGACATAAGTCAATACGAAGTAGGCGGCGAAGAAGAGGATAAAGGGGAGGACGTTGAGGACTAGTGTTTCTCGCGAAGACAACTTGGTGTCGGTTCTAAATGCGTTAAGCATGAATATATCTCCTTGTGACTGTAGGTGCGAAAGGAAGCACCACGGATGGCTCGCTATCCGTGGTGCTGTGATCTACTTAGAACCTAAGTTGTCTTCTTTCGTCCGCGCTAGTTGGAGCCTTCGATGGCTTCCTTCATGTAGCGGGACTCATAGCGCAACTTGATGTTCTTCGAATTGCCTTCTGTAGTTCCGTCCGGGAAGCTTACGCCGATGGTTGGTGCGCCAGGCGGTAGCATCTTGTTTTGCGTACAGAAATCGTGGACACGGGCAACGGAGTCCTTCAGCTGCTGTGATTCAGTAAACTGAACAGCTTCTTGTGGAGTCCAAAACATGTTAGTTGTTTCCAACTGTTCAGCGAGGTCGTTGACGGTTACCCCTGTGCCTGATTGTCTGGCCATGGATTCCATAGCAGCCGAAGACTTGTCGCCTTCCTTGATCAGTTTCAGAGTTTGATACCATGCTTTGACCATAGCTCGCGCAAATTCCGGATGAGCTTGGACAGTTGCCGTATCCATGACCAGCAAGTCCTGAATTTCTCCAGGCAGCTTGCTTGAATCAAACACGCGCTTCACGCCCTTTTCTTTCAGAATTTCGTGCACCATGGGGTTCCATGTGCAGACAAACTTCTGAGCTTTGGACGCTTGGAACGTGCCTTGAATTTCGGCATCGGTTGCTTGCGTAAACGAAATCTTCTCCGGATTCAGCTTGTTGATTTCGCAACAGCGACGGACAACATACTCTGAGACCGAATTGCGCATCAACATGATGTTGCCGCCTTCCAAGTCTTTGAGCGTCCTTCCGCCGCGAGCAAGAATGGCGTCGTTGCCGTTGGATGTGTCGCCAGAAGTGACAACGGTTACGTCCTTGCCGTTAGCTGCATGTGCCATCAACACGTCCATGCTTGCCACGGTAAGAGCTTGTGCTTTGCCGGCCGCGAATGAGTCGATGGAAGTTGGATAGTCCATTGGCGAAGGAATGATCTTGATTCCTTCTTCGGCGGCGCAGCGAGCAAGAGTGCCGTTTTCGACCATTAGGTAATAGGGCATCCAGCCTGCATAGATGGAGTACGCAAAGGTAAACTCGGGCACGGCTTTCTTCGCTTGTGCTTTTGTAGCCGGCTGAGTTGAGGCTTCGGGCGTTGACTTCTGTGCGCTGCCGCAACCTATGAGGACCGAGCAAGCAACCATGGCGGACAAGAACATGCTGACTTTAGCTGTATTTTTCATACGATAGAACCTCTTTTTAGTTTGATTGTGAATCGAATCACGTGATTCGATTCAGTTCGGACAAAAGACTGAGTGCGCCTGAACAAAGGAGGATCTCATCGTGTTGAGACGTGAGATCCTTCGCTTTGCTCAGGATGACAATTAGCGAGGACGTTGGTTAGAAGTTTTTCGGACGCGATTCCTTTTCAGTAGTCGCGTCGTTCTTCGCAGCTTCCTTCTGGGCTTTCTCAGCTTCGCGTGCAGCTTTACGCTTTTCGAAGGCATCGGATGCTTCTGTGTTGCGCGCAGCCTTGCGATACTTGTCGTCTTGGTCGTTTGTCGTGGCTCGAGTGACTCGTCCAAGAACTTTGGCTTTGGCAGCCAGTTCGTTGTTGGATGCCTTTATCGCATCGATAGGCGAACTGTCGAGGCGGGACTTCAGTCCGGCAACCCGCTCGCGAGCATCGATGAGCGATTTGTTCGTGATGAACTTCGCAATTTCCTTGGCTTCTTCGCCCTTGAGGTTTTCGATTTCGCTGAGCATCTTACTGAGCTGAGTTTCCAGGTCTTTGACTTCAATCTCGTCCTGCTTTATCTGAGCTTCAAGGTCTGTAGCTTCCTGCTGCAGTTTGGCTAGTGCTGCTGTGAAGCGCTCACTATCCTCGCGAGCTGTCTTCATTTCAGCTTCGTCTTTGGCAGCTTCGGCCTCATCGTAAAGCTGATCTGCGCCGGCTTGGAGTTCTTTCTTGTCTTCGATTTCTTTAAGCAGATTCTGAAGGTTGGTCACCATCATTTCGTGTGCGGTTTCCGATTGGGTGACTGCTTGAGTGAGGTCGTTGAAGTTTTTGACCAGTTGTTCGCGGTACATGGCGAATCCGTCGCTAATGCCCTCTGCCGAGCCAGTGAACATTTTGTCGGCGGCGCGAACAAGACCTAGAGCTTTTCTTGCCTCGTACAGGGAGATGAAGCGCCACAGAGCTGCGAAAAAGCCGATTTTACCTTCTGTCATGATGATATCCTCATGGTTTGAAGCGACTGTTTATGCACGATGCATAACTCAGTCGCGGGTTAAAACTGTGAATCCAAAGTACTGCACGCGAACGTTATTGTTGTTCGCGTCGTGCAGCTTTTCTGTACTTGTCTAATTGATGTTCGTCTTCGGAGTTGCGTCCCTTAAGTCGGTCTTCTACTCGACGTGCAGCTTCGACTGCTGTGCGCAATCTGTGTGAAGCATCACTGTCTCTGTCTAGGAACGAACTTATGTCGCCATTTCCTAAGTCGACCAGTTCGAGATAGGTCGTTTGCAGTGCACACTCAATCTCGTTGACTTGGGCAAGCAGCTCGAGCTGTAGGTCTTGCCTTTTGTTGTAGAGATCGAGTCGGCGAGTGTGTGAGGCAATCTGTTGCTCAAGGGTCTTAGCTTTTGTGCTTCCTTCCTTGGCCTTCGATAGCTCTTCTTTCCACTCTTCAACCTCGCGTTCCAATGCCTTGATGTTGAAAGCGCTCAATGCTTTGGTTACATCAAGTGCTTTTTCCAGAACCGAAACTCCTTGCTTGTAAGTGTCTGCTGCAAGAAGTTGAAATTGTTCAACCGTTGCAATTGACCTTTTCGCAAGTTTCTCCTGGAAGTAATCCAGGAGAGGTTGATATGCCGCGTTTAGTTCGTTGGCCTCTGCAACTCCTGACGCAAACTTCACCTTTTTGCACTCAAGCATCAGTTGCTGCAACTCCTGTTCTTCATATAGTCGGCGTTGTTGGCGAAGATCAGCATAGCGTTGCGCTACCTTTTCTTCGCCTTTGAGCACGTAGTTGTAATACCACGAACCGCCGCTAGCAATGAGACCAACTGTTGCCAGTCCTGCTGTCAGAGGGAGAGTAGCTGGAATGAATACCTGTCT
>JAKFVJ010000092.1 GCA_021732245.1 Candidatus Obscuribacterales bacterium
AGGCTTAGCGGTTGGTCGCTACATGTTCACCTCCGAGTTGTTAATTGAGTGGCTCGAGGATTTGCTCACAGACTGCGGCAATCCGCCGGATGCGAATAAAGTTGTCGCTAAATTGCTCAAGAGCATGAAGAACAAAGAACTCGCAGGTAAGTGTGCCAAAGCCATTCAATCAGGCGAATTCAAGAAATTCGTCAATGATTTAAAAACCGGTCACTTAAAGCCAGGCGATCCGGCAACCAAAGCTGCAATTGAAAAATTCTTGCCAAAAGAAATGCAAGAAGCGGTAGCCAGCCAAATGATCGACAAATTGGCAAAGACCGGCGCTGACCCAAGCAAAATTGCCATGCACATGCTTCTTGGTCATGAACCAACTACAGAAGAAATGGCTAAGCCGGAATATCAAAGACTTCAGGACTCCTTCGAGCGCTTAAATGCCATCTCCAACGTGCGTACACAGCACCCGCACGAAGACATTTCCTGGCAGGACAACGGCGGCAAACTCACTTGCGCTCCACTCCGCGGCAGAATCACAGACCATTTCGGACATCGCGACCATCACCCGGTAACCGGTGCTCACGCTGATCACAAAGGCGTAGACTTGGTCCTAAACGACGATAAGAT
This sequence comes from Candidatus Obscuribacterales bacterium, assembly GCA_021732245.1. Classification (GTDB taxonomy): domain Bacteria; phylum Cyanobacteriota; class Vampirovibrionia; order Obscuribacterales; family Obscuribacteraceae; genus SBAT01. The sequence goes on from JAKFVJ010000092.1 coordinate 622, forward strand.
TCCTGCTCTCAGGTCAGGGATTATTGAGCAAGCCGGCAAGGCAGGAAATGCCGGATACAAAATCACTATCAATCACGGACGCGATCATTTAGGACGCGAACTCAAAACTGTCTACATGCACATGCAACCAAACCTGCAAGTACACGTGGGCGATAGAGTCTCCCAAGGCCAGTTAATCGGTTATCAGGGTGCCACTGGACGCGTAACGGGTAAACACTTGCATCTAGGTCTGTACATGAACGGACAAGCTGTTGATCCGATGAAGCATTTAAAAATCAACGCATAAGTAGGGGTATCTCAATGCCGGAAAATGATGTCGAGGCAAGTGGAATAAAGTATTCTTCATGCCGTGATCTCAAAGAGCTGTTCGTCAAAAATTTTGATCGTCTTGATACAGGCAAACAAGACGGAATGTTGACGATAGACGAGATAGACAGAGCTGTAACAAACAACACAATCACAGGCGATGACGCTCAATTAGTTGGAGCACTCAAAGAATATTTTGGACCTCTGAAAAAGCTGACAAATGATCAAACAGGATTTGAGTCTGGCATCACATTGGCAGACATTGAGGCATTCGATGCCATTCAACAACGTGTAGCGAAAGGCGATAAAGCAGACCCAGCATCAGACAAAGACAGACTTATGGTAACTGGCATCGACTATGTCATGGCAGAAACCAAACTTGCTGCACTGAACGCAAGTCCTTGTTTGTACGCGAACTCCAACCAACCGGAAGCAGGTATTGTCCCCGAAGCATGCGTTGTACCGGAAACTGTCTGCAATGACAAAGGAAAACATTCAAATGAAGGTGTCGACGGAATTAACGCAACAGCATTCCGTCAAGGAAAACTTGGAGATTGTTACTTCATGTCTGCGCTTGCTTCAGTAGCAGCAATGGATCCACATGCAATTGTCAAAATGATCAAAGACAATCATGATGGCACTTACACCGTTACCTTCCCAATTAGTCCTAACGAACCAATTACTGTGACAGCACCAAGCGAAGTTGAACGCGCCCGCTACACGCGCACATTCTCCTTCGACAATTCAAATCCAAATTATGGCGACTGGCCAATTATTATGGAAAAAGCCTTCGGACAATGGTGCATCAACCGTCCGTTGCGCCTCTGGAGAAGAAGTCCTGCTGAATGGGTCGGAGACAAAGTATTCGGCAAAATAATTCCACAAGAAAATACAGATGGTGGTTCTGCAATTCACCGTGGACTGTTGGTACTGACAGGTAAATGGCCGCATGTCGATTTCATATTCAACAACAGTGAGAAAAAGCTGCACGCTGCATTAACAAACATCGCCGAGAAGAAAATCCCCTCAACGGCATTTATAAGTCGACGTCCTGCCGCAATTGTCGGACTGGGAGAAGACTTAACGCCCGATGCAAAATTACTGGGCGGTCACGAATACGGCGTGCTCGGATATGACCCCATAGAAAGAATGGTGACCATTCGCGAACCAAACGGCTATTTCGAGCCATGCAGTCCTGGCGGCATACCGGAAGACGGAGTCCGCGATGGTGTCTTTAAGATTTCACTCAAGCGATTCCGGAAGAACTTTTCGGGACTTGCTTATTAAGACAACTTCTTGACAGCCTATTTTTTGTTTTTCTCCGCTAAAAAACTTTACAGCGGGGTAAGTGATATTTAGGTCACTAACAATTTATGGATTACCCGTGCAGTCGTTCAAGACTTCCGCTCATAGCAGCGCCGACACATCACCTATTCAATTTGCACCTTACAGGGTATCCAACCTGAAGCGCGCCTACGTCATTTACGGCGAAGCGAGTGAATTAAACAAGACCAAACGTAACTTCAGCACACTTCCAGGTTTTTGTCTCATCGGCTGGCAAACGGATCGCGTTGTCGCACTGAACGACATTGTTCAGATGCGACCGGAACTAACAATTGTCTATAGTCCTTCAATTTCCAGCACTGATTATTTGCTTGCAAAAGCCCTGAAGGAAGAAGTACCAACTACAAACATCATTTTCATTTCGAGTGAACCCATACCCGAGCAGTTAAGAAACTTATTTCGCTCAGGTGCCAGTGGCTTCTGTCTTAACTCAACGAATCCTCAAACTCTTAACTTGGCTTTCCAAACTGTGTCGCTTGGCGCCGTCTGGATAGACCCAATTGTTGCCACCAACATTTTTAGCTCGAACAAAGTTGGCTCATCGGAAGAAACATCCCAGCCTGCGTTATCAGACAGGGAAAAGGAAGTACTGCACCTGGTGGCAGAAGGTCTAACCAATCAAGAAATTGCTTTGAAATTGTGGCTAAGTCGTGAAACAGTTAAGTCGCACGTCAAGAAAATCATGCGTAAATTATCCGTTAAAGACAGAACGCAGGCAGCTGTCGCTGCGCTGCGCCTGGGATTAGCTGTTTAAAAGTGTCACCCTGAGCAAAGCGAAGGGTCTCACGTCTTCACTATTTGCTGCCTGTGCCTGGATCAATCTCATCGCCCAAGCTGAACGCTTGCAGGCTGAATGGTTTTTCGTAACCAGGACCAAAAGCATTCTTGCCGCCATAGAGTAAACCCTCACCGGTGCCGACAATTAGCCCGCAAGGAACGCTTAGGAAGCTAGCGAAAAAGTTAGGTGGAAAGTCCTCATGTCCACCGATTTTGTCAGCGAATGTCTTGGTAAATTCGCGAATTCTGACGGAAACCTGGCGGGTCAAAGCAATTGGGGTCCCGACAACTACTGTCGAACCAACACTCACCAGGCGAACCGGCAGCATCGCCGAATTCTTCATCATTTCACCAGCTCCATCGGCAATTGCTGGGGTTGATGTTGCTGAAAATAAAGTTGTTGCGGTAATAGCCGTTAGTAAGACTTTGCTGAACGAGACTTTTATCTGTGGAACCTTCACGGGGGACCTCCTTGACCTAAGCGTGAAAATGATAATGCTTAAATTGATCTTGGGGAAGTCTTGGAAAGTGGTAGTACAATTGCGCCCGAGCATTAAATTAACACCTTGACAATGACATCCTCAAACACTAAATATCACCGCAAGGGCTTTGGACTCAAAGATGAGGTCCAAGTCGAGCTAAAACGCGAATACGAATCGGCCTTAATTAGCCAAATCCGCAAGAGCGGGAATTCACTCGTTGTGGGCGATGTGACTATCAAATTGGCTCAAGCTTTCGGCTTTTGCTGGGGTGTAGACCGCGCTGTCTCCATGGCGTACGAGACACGCAAGCATTTTCCTGATAGACGCATTTGGATTACCAACGAAATTATCCACAATCCTGTCGTTAACAATAACTTGCGTGGCATGGATATCAAGTTTACGCCGGTGACAGAAGACGGGCAAAAAGACTTCAGCGACATAAGCGAAGGCGATGTAGTAATTCTTCCAGCATTTGGCGCAAGTGTAGAAGAAATGCAATTACTCGAAGACAAATCATGCGAAGTGGTTGATACCACTTGTCCATGGGTATCGCGCGTCTGGAATCGCGTCGGCAAATATACAGATAGCGATTTCACAGCCATTATTCACGGCAAATACAATCACGAAGAAACAATTGCTACATCATCAAGAGCGAAGACTTACCTGATCGTCCAAAACATGGCTGAAGCAGAGTGGGCTGCTGACTACATTCTCAACGGCGGCAGCAAAGACGAATTCCAGAGCAAATTCGCAAAGTCAGTATCTCCCGATTTCGATCCCGATAAACATCTAAACCGCCTAGGCGTCGCCAATCAAACAACAATGCTCAAAGGCGAAACAGAGCAAATTGGCAAATTGTTTGAATCAACAATGATGCGCAAGTACGGCCCGGACAAACTCAACGACCACTTCCTCAGCCCTGGTGACACAATTTGCGACGCCACCCAAGAGCGTCAGGACGCAATGCTCCAACTCGTCGAAGAAAAACTCGACGTAATGGTCGTCATCGGCGGCTACAACTCATCCAATACCGGGCACCTACAAGAAATTGCTGTGCACAAGGGACTTCCCTCCTATCACATCGAAAGCGCCGCCTCCATCGGCCCCGGTAATACCATCACGCATAAACCAGTTAACGACACGAAACTTGTAACAACTGAATCCTGGCTACCGAATGGCACAATCACCATAGGCATTACAGCCGGAGCATCAACACCTGATCAACTGATATCGGATGTAATTGCAAGAATCCTAGAGGCTCGTGGTCTCTAATTCAATTATTTTGCGGCAAGAGAGACGGCTTTAGCCACTTCGGCGATTTTTGTTTCACACTGACGTTGGCTTAATTTTGCGTCGCCAACCAGCACAGCCACTACAAATGTGGAGTTGTTCGGTTGTGTCACAATACCCACGTCATTAGTTGAAACGGTCACGCCAAAAGCATGCCGTCCTGTGCCGGTTTTATTAGCGACAATCCAATTTGTTGGAAAGCCTGCACGCAATCTGTTTTGACCGGTTTCACAACGACGCATTAGGTCAGTTAGGTATGTAGTCGACTTGGCTGACAGCAGTTTTCCTGACTGAAGTTTGGAAAGCACACTACAAATAGAGCGCGGCGTACAGCTATCCAACATGTCTGCGCCTATATGATCATCATCATGCAGCAATAACTCCATTTCAAAGCGATCAACTCGAATGTCCGAGAATTGTTCGTCCTTGAGAAATTTGTCAACCGCAGCAGGCCCACCCAATAGTTTCATTATCGTATCTGCCGCTCCATTATTACTGCGGCAAACCGACTTTTCCAAAAGCGAAGATAGAGTCAAGCTCTTTGTTGTTAGCGCAAGCGGATCAGGTACGTAGGATTCGCGAATTCTAACAACGTCGGATTGCGTAAGCGGAATTTCCTGATTAAGTTTGAGTTTGCCTTCGTCAACCTGGCGCAAAGCCGCCATGGCAATTATGACCTTAGCTACACTCTGCATGCGGAAGCGCTCATCGCCGTTAAAATACCATGACTGTCCTGATTGAACATCTATTACACCAACACCAAGATTTCCTTTAAAACTTTTGGCAATTAAATTGACGCGCTGTTGCAGCGAGGCAACATCAAGAGCAAAAACGGCATTTGCATTTATCAGTATCAAACATGCGATTAACAGAATTCTCACTAGCATAGGTCTATTCTCCCAACCTTATAGATGTCCCAAGTATTGGCGGATACCAGCTACGGCCAGCACACCCTGACCAACCGCCGTTGCAATGCGCGGATAGCCTGGAGTAGTAATGTCGCCTATAGCAAAAACTCCTGGTACCGAAGTCTTGCAGTAGTCACCGACCCGGATATGCCCAGTTGAATCCATTTCAATCTTGTCTCTAACAAATGCAGTGTTCGGAGCATACCCAATTTTTACAATCAGTCGGGTTACCGGAAGAGTCTCTTCAACTCCTCCGCCGTTAGTTGAAACTTTTACTGCAGATAATCTGTCACCAGAATCGTTGGCGACAAGCGATACTACTTTTGTATCGAACATTATCTTGATACGAGAGTCCTTTTCCGCATCGCATTTCCAATCGGAACGCGCTCGCAATTTGTCGGAACGACTAATGAGATATACCTGCGGGCAAAGCTGGGCCAACTCCAGTGCATTTTCTACAGCGCTGTCCCCACCGCCGACAACAGCAACAGTTTGCACTTTCATATGATCCAAACAATTCCCTGTGCGATAAACAACATCAAGCCCAAATTTGTTTTCGTCGGACACACCAAGTTTGGCAACGTTATAACCAGTCGCTAGAACAATAGTCTTACCAGTTAGCTTTCGACCATTTGCGACAAC
>JAKFVJ010000149.1 GCA_021732245.1 Candidatus Obscuribacterales bacterium
AGGATCGCCTCATGCCGTTGGTTCGGTGCAGTCAAGCCGGTTTGCCAGTACTCGCGGCCCTTGTCGTAAACCTCAAGCAATACCGGCGTGTTGTTGAAAAGCTCTGAAAATCCGTCTTCCTGTTCTTCGGTAGCGTCCTGGGCGTCGGTTGTTTTCGCGTCCTCGATTGCCCGGAGCTGGGTTTCTATAAGGTTCTTGCATAACTCCCAGTTATGGGCGTTTGTGTCCAGGTCGTCAATGAAGCGACTCAGTGCTTCGTCGGTGGCGAGGTTGCCGCGTTTTATCACAAGTTTTCCGTGGTCGTCGCACCAGGCAAAGCCGGCCTGTAGAGGAAAGCGCAAGCCATTGTTAGAAGGGAAAATCTCGAGCTGCCCGGTTCTGATCTCAAACGCCTGGGCGGAAAGCCAATTCTTTAGAGCTTCTTGGACGCCCTGGCTGTTTGCCCATTGGTCCATGAAAAGGTAGACGTGCCAGCCTTCGCTGTCACTCGATTGATATATCTTCGGTTTGTTGAAGCCGACACAAGCTAGAACCTGTCTTAGTCTTACTAAGGAAAGCTCATTGTGATACTGGCTTCCAGCGTCGATGTCGAGCACGGCAAAGCGTGTTTCATCGCCCCAGCGACAGCCCCAGAAGCCGCTTTCCTTTGCCGCTATTGCTTTCAGGATCTGATCGTCAGGCAGGAGGTAATGACGGCTAAGCGTCGTCCAGTCCTTGCAGCCACGCGGCTTGGTTATCGAACGACGGCGATTAGGATATAGCGTCAGAAATTTCTGACGTACTAATTGATTAATCTGGCCACTGGTTGTGGCTTTTTGAAACGCTGTAGCTCCGGTCACTGTCTGCCTTTTGCGCGAAAAAAGCCGCGCTTGACGGTGCCGGATCTATCCCGTATCCTTTTGTCATTCGGGGAAAGTCGCCAAACAAACCCGAGCTAACAATTAGAGCCGTGAGATCCGGTCATAGATCTTGCAAAGCATCGCCCCTGGCGGTGTTTTTTGTTTCTGCTGGTTCTCTTACGTACCTCTGCCGGTGGTGGCAGCTCAGAATTACTCAGGGTCAATCCTAGCTTTGCTCATTAAATCAATCAAGTGGAAAGCCAGACAGGGTGCAGCTTTCAAGATATAGCCACCGCATAGCCACCACGCCGCCACGTCGATATACCGACACAGTTTTTTCTGGACAAGTGCGATCAGTCAATTGATAATGCTTGTGAATCGCGTCATGGGTCGATACACGGTAGATCACGGGAAGATCCACGGACGACGGCAACGGATGATCAAGGGACGACAGAATAGCTTAGAAAGGCTGGCTCAAAGAGAGATGCAGAACGCGCAGGAGAACATTACAAACGTAGAGCCGGTCAGCCTGGACGGACTAGAGGATGTTTTCATTTCGACCGATGATCAGGGGACGATAGACCGTGTGTCATCGGAAGATCGACGGACGAACAAAGAAAATGCCTTTCCGGAAGGTGGATTAAAACTTTCAGAGGCAGCCGATAAATACAAAGTCACCGTTAGAACAGTGCAACGGTGGATAAAGGAAGGGAAGCTAGAGGCTTTCAAAGTAGAGGGCAGCCACGGGCCAGAGTGGCGTGTCATCGGTGAATCATCCGTAGACACCGGCTCATGTCAGCCGACGATAGGAACGGTTGATCAGTCCGATATTGTCGAGCTGTCGCCGGACAACGAGCACGCCAGCTCATTCATGTCCGGATCTTCTGAATCAATTGACCGTATGGCTGGCATCATCGAGAAGCTAACGGAGCAGCTTGAGAGCGCCCACAAGGATCTGCAAGGGGCGAGTTTCAGGAACGGCTACCTGGAAGCGCAGTTAGCGGCAAAAGATGAGCACATCAAACTACTTACGGACAGTCAGCATAAGTCCGGTGGTTGGTGGATCAGTTTCTGCGATTGGATGATGGGCAAAAAGGCTTGACAAGCCGCTCGGGGTATTTGCTATTCTGTCGCTCTCAATCAGTCTGAATCCCTGGTTGGGAATAGCACCGTGAATCTTACATCTAACATCGGTTGCACAAAAAATCACCGTCACTCCCGGTGATTTTTTGTTTGTCTCCGCAAAATATCCGAATTTGGGATAACCCATCTTCGGATATTACGATCATAAATTGCGGGGCGGTGGATTGGTGGGGAGTGCGAAAGTCGCAGTATTCGAAACGATATCAGCGCTTTAGAGAGGCGTTGAAGGCTGCACGCTTGGCCGCGAATCTTACTCAGGCAGAGGCGGCAGCTCTACTTAAGCGCCCTCAGTCGTTTGTCTCCAAGTGTGAGTCTGGCGAAAGGCGCGTAGACATTGTGGAATTTACGGAGTTTTGTAGGGCTTACAACCTAAGCCCAGACAGCATTTGGCAGGTAATTGATAATCACACAACCGGGAAGGACCGGCGTGAGGGTCCATGAAGAAAAGGGAATCCGGCGGACAATGAATCTAGATGAGTATTACAAGGCATACGGCCACCTAATCACGCAGGATAGCGAGAGGCTCTTTGTTGACGAGTTTCTATATCCCGTGCTCGGCTCGAAGATCGAGGCGATCAAGCCACAGTGTCAGTTTATAGACAGCACTGGTAAAGGGAGACGGATCGATTTTGCCTATCACGGGACATCGGCCAAACTCGCGTTAGAAGTGAATGGCGAGACTTACCACGCTGAAGGAATCATCCCGAACGAAATGTTCGATGATAACTTGTTCCGGCAAAACGAAATTCTTAGGCGAGGCTACAAGCTGGTTCGGTTCTCATATAGCCAGCTTAAAGCGGCTTGGTGGCGCCCGCTTATCCAAGAGCAACTTCGAGATCTTTTCGGACAGTACGCGGCGGAGCTGCTAACGGAATATGAGTTGAAGCCAACGGCGTTGCAAGAAGAAGTGCTAGACGCCTTGGATTTTTATAGAAACGGCCGGAAATGGAAGAAAGGAGTTATTGTTCTTCCAACTGGCACCGGCAAGACGATACTATCCGCCATGGATGCAAAACGGCACGGTGGGCGCGTCTTGTTTCTTGTTCACAGGCTAGACATTCTCAAGCAGAGTATTGACGCTTATAGAAAAGTCTGGCCAGATGTCTCAATCGGGATACTAACTGGTGAAGAACGAGAAAATGAAAAAGAGTGCCAAGTGTTGTTTGCGTCGAAAGATACGCTTAGGCAGCCGGAAGAGCTGGCTCGATTCGGGGAGCACTGGTTTGAGTATGTAGTAGTTGACGAAGTACATCACGGTCAAAGTCCTACTTACAGAGAGGTTCTTAGCTACTTCGAACCCGCTTTTATGGTTGGCATGACGGCGACGCCGGACCGAACAGATCGGCGCGATATCTTTGAACTGTTTGATTACAACAAGGTTTTTGAGCTTCCGTTAGCGGATGCAATAGAGCGCGGTTTCTTAGTGCCTTACACCTACATAGGGCTAACAGATAACGTTGACTATTCCAAGATTCGCTTTGAGAACCAGCGCTATAGGGTCGATGACTTGGAAAAGTTATTGATCATTCCTGAACGCAACGAGGCGATTGTTCACGAGTACCTTGAAAAAGGCGGCGGCGACAAGGCGATCGGGTTTTGTATTTCTATCAAGCATGCGGATCGTATGGCTGAGGTCTTCCGGGAGCACGGCATTGCCGCGGCTTCAATTCATTCAGGGCCTACGTGTACGAATAGAGACGAGCTTTTGCAGGACTTCAGAGATAACAAGCTGAGCGTGGTCTTTACTGTCGATCTATTCAACGAGGGAGTGGACTTTCCAAATGTGCGCGTCCTGTTGTTCCTCAGACCAACCGAATCGAAAACGATTTTTCTTCAGCAGCTCGGGCGCGGACTCCGGCTTTGCTCGGGTAAAGACAGGGTGCGCGTCCTGGACTTCATAGGGAACTACAAGCGGGCCAATAACATAAGGAAATACCTATCCAAGACTCGAAACGAAGTCGAGGAAAAGGACGAAAACGGGCGGACGCGCCGAAAAATTCAGTACGTGTACTCAACTGGATGTGAGGTTGTTTTTGATCCAACGGTAGAGGAAATTCTCAACAAGCAGGATGCGGACGAGCTTGAGGTCACTAAGATCGAGTTGGAAGAAGCATACTCAGCATTGGCTGAAACACTCGGACGCAAGCCAAGCAGGACCGAAATAGACGAGCAAGGAGAATACAAGTCTGCTCTGTATGCGCAAAGATATGGAAGCTGGGTCAAGTTCCTGCGCGAAATAGGCGAGTACACGGAAGCAAGCTATCACTATCCGCAAGGTGTTCATCTTGGTCACATTCTTCTGATTTTGCATTTGTTTGGAAGCGGGAAACGAGCTGGTAGCCAGTTTGATGACGAGTACATTCGCCTCAGAGGTGGGCTGGGAGATGGGCGGCTTGCGGCATATCGACGGCAGATCAAGTACAAGTTACAAGGCGCAATGGAGCTGGGAATCCTGACGGATGACCGAAACTATGCGGCTGATGCGGCTTACACGCTAGAACTGACCGCTAAAGGCCATGAGTTGTACGAAGCTCTAAAGCCACTGTTAGAGACTTTGGATTTTAGCTTCACGCGTGATGATGAGGGCATCCCATCGACGCGGATGGCTAACGAAAATCAGATCAATGAGTTGATCAGAGATTACATTGAAGCTCACAAGGAGGCTAAGGACGCCGTGTTTGGCGTGTTCTTAAAAATGCATGCTGTACGGCAGATGATGGCGTTTCTCTATCACGTAATCCGTGCGGAGAAGGTCACGAAGCGCGAAATCTATGATCAGTTTTTCGCGGCACCGTTTGTCAAACAGTATTGTGATCAAGAAGGTATTGAGCAAGCAACAGAAGAAGGAGCCCGGCACCGGTGCCCGTTTTTGCTTAACATTCTGGAAGCGTGCGGCATCATTGATATTGACACGAATAGTGTGACTGTTAAGAAGCTGGTGCTTGCGCCGCAGTTAGTGGCACCGTACACTCGGGAAGAAGAGGCGAAGTCCCGAAAGCGGCTCCAGGACATATATAGCGCTTGGCCCCATTCGGACACAGAAGTACACCCGGAGGATATAAGCATCGTTAAGGAACTCTTCGGAGGCGACTTCTTGACAGCCAATTACTATTTGAAGGATCTGACCATTATCGAGGATTAACCATGTACAACCGATCACACCGAAACTCAGGACATCGAGCGATGAATGCGCTCAAGAAAGCAGGACAGAAGCACACTTCTTTCGGTGAGATCGCTGATGGACAGTTAGAGAAGACATATCACTCAATTTTGAATCAAGACTGCTTGAAGCTTTTGAAGCAGATTCCAGATGAGTCAATCCAGCTCATTGTGTGCGATCCGCCGTACAACATTCAACTTGCTGATTGGGATATTCATAGCAATTACATGGAGTTTGCGGCTGCTTGGTTAGAGGAAGCCTATCGCGTCCTCTCACCAACTGGCAGCATTGTTATCTTCGGGGGTCTTCAGTACCAGGATGAAGCAGGGTCGGGCGATTTGCTCAGCCTGATTCACCATATGCGCCACAACAGCAAAATGCGTTTAGTCAATCTGATCGTCTGGAATTATCCAAACGGAATGAGTGCACATCGGTTCTTTGCCAATAGGCATGAGGAAGTTGCATGGTTTGCGAAAACCAAAAAGTACTACTTCGATTTAGAGTCTGTGCGTGAGCCGTATGACGAAGAAACAAAAAAGATGTACATGAAGGACAAGCGGCTAAGGGCTGAAACGGTAGAGGCTGGGCGAAATCCTACAAACGTTTGGCGCATCGGAAGATTGAATGGAAATTCAACGGAGCGCGTTGGACACCCGACGCAGAAACCCAAAGCGATCATTCAAAGGCTTGTAAGGGCGCTGTCTTATCCGGGTTCAACTGTACTAGATTTCTTTGGCGGAAGCGGCGTTACGGCGCTTGTGGCCATCGAAGAACAGCGGCATAGCATCGTTTCGGATCTAGATCCATCGATCCATAAGTATTTCGACATGCACATGAAACAGAACCTGATGCAGCTCAAAATAGGTGCTGTAGAGCATGAAATACTTAAGGACGAAATCAATCCGCTCGTCTTGAAACCGATAGCGCCGCCGGTTGTTACCGCAAAACAGGCAAAGGAAGAAGATTCAGAGGATGAAAGCTGTGCAGTTGTCGAACCAGTTTTGGCGACTGCTCCGGTAGTCTGATAACGGCAATTGCATTGTCCTTGCCTCTGTGAGCCAAGGACAATTGAGCGTCACAGAATAAATATTATGTATTACGCCGTCCCAAAACCCCACCCCTGTTAGGGTTTCAGGCTTCGAATTTTGCACAACGGCTGATAAAAACGGGGTTCAGCTGCGCTCCTGGCTATTTATGGGGTACTTTGG
>JAKFVJ010000148.1 GCA_021732245.1 Candidatus Obscuribacterales bacterium
GTAATAGATGTACTGTCCGGAACGGTCGGACTGATAGATAGTGGTCCCACCATACTGGCTATGAAAGAGCCGAAGCACGGCTCCATCATCACACGCATGCACTGGCGTATTCCGCGGCGCCAGTATATCTACAGCATGATGTTTGCCTGTTGCCCGCCCTTCATAATACGACCCTTTCAACCGCGCAGGATCAACACCTTCAATCGGCATACGCAATTTCTTCTTACGCAAATCTGCTATCGCCCGAATTGTCTCAGCGGTTCCAAGCTGAAGCTCCGGTACACGTGTCGCTACTTGCTTAGATTCCGTCTCTCCAACAGGCGGCACTGCCGGACACAGTCCCATCCTTTCTGCAACCACGGTTTGCACCGATCCACTCAGCATGGTTAATGCGACAGCTACGAAAAATCGTTTCATACTAAAAACCCTCGAGGTTACCGGCTAGATGCCGGATTGCCTCGAGAGTTCCCAGTTAATAGAACCAAATTCTTAAGTTACGCCTTCTTCGACTTCAAAGTCATTGCGATCATTATCCAAGACACTCCGTGGAAAATCATCTCAATACCCACAAATAGTCCGATCATCCAAAGTCCAGTTGCCGGCCAGCCCATCACAATCATCATTCCCAAAATAATATTGATAATGCCACCAGCCACAAACCACCCCCAGCGTTCCTCATCTCTGTGCGAGAGTCCATAAGCCACTCTTATTCCACCAGCGAAGAGAAAGAATACTCCCATGATCATTGTCAGACTGAGCGCACCGACAAGTGGATTCCACAAAGTCAAACATCCGGTGACAATGTATGCGAGTGCAGACAATATATTGAATATCATCTTGTTACGCTTCTTGCTGGCAATAATGTGGACAAGCTCCGAAACACCCGCAACAAGCATCAATGCTCCAAAAAAGATAACGACGCCCATAGTAGCGAGAAATTGCGAACCAACTGCCAGAAAACCAAGAATTAAAAGCGCAATTCCAAAAAACAAAAAGCTGTTTGCATTTAGCTGACCGGGCGCCGTCCCTGCGCCACTTGTTGTTCCACTATCCATGACTCATCCCCCTCAAATCCCTACGCGTACAGTCTACACCCTGTGTTTAATATCTCATTCATTCGCAGGTGTATGATGGAAAAAGCGAGGGCGTTTAATATTTACTGGGGGCAGGCTCATGAATAAGCTCATGAAAAAGTATGCCGTTCTGTTAAGCCTGGCTTGGCTTTCGACCAGCCATTGTGCATTTGCGGAAGAACCTTATTCAACACAGTTATCTATAACCGGCAAAGAAAGCGGTCCGTACAAACTATCAGCCACTGTCAAGCCAGTTAAGAAGCCCTACAAAATGGACCCCAGCAAAAACATTACCAATGAAGACTTAGCCATAGTCCTTCATCCGTTTACTGAAGGCACTCCATTTGAAGTGCGCGAATCTGATCTAAAACAGAATTTCGATGACATGGACAAGCCACAAGCACATTCGCAGCCACCTTCTCAGTCGACCGGCGCGCATCCAGCTACAACCGCCACAATCCAAGACACAGTAGAAGAAATCGAACCGGACCAAGTTGAAAAACCTGAATATGACGACGAACACTACAAACAATTGGATTTAGCACTTCAACGCGCGCGCAATGATTTGCAAACAGCACAAGACGATCTATCGAGAGCCAGATCAGAAAGAGAAAGACAAGAAGCTATTGGTCGCATCGACAACGCTAAGGATAGGATACAGCGAGTCACCAGCTCTCAATAATCTTGGTCCACTGAAAGGAGACCCTAATGGCGTCATATCTACGCGGGATTCAGTCATTTGTATTGACCGCGCAAAAAAACCTGACGACGGCATTAAACTAATCGCCGACAACTGCAAAAAAATCCACACAATGAGCTAACCGAAGGAAGACAGCACGACGAGTTCGAAAAAGAGCGCGGCAGTTAAAAACCATCGTCCTAAATAAACTAGCTGCTCCTTGATCAAGGTTGTCATTTAATCGATAATAGCCCTCCCCTATATTTCGATCGACGCCTGCGGAGGGCACGTGAAACTTCTGCGTGTTTTTCTATCTTTAGTTGTGATCGCCCAGTTGTCTTTTATGGGACAGCCTGCATTGGCGGGCATTGCCGCCATTGACTCGGGTTTCATTTCGAAGTTGGAAGCCAACGTCCAATCGCTTGGCAATCTACAATTCGGCAAAGCGAGAGCAGAGATATCTGACAACCGAATGGATATTTTCTTTACAGTCGTGGACTTGGCTACCAGTCGTCTGTCTGAAGAAAAGTCATTAACAGGAATTATCCTCACGAGCAAAACTTTAGGCGAAGGCAGTGCGCGAAATTTGACTGGCGGCGTTTACTTCGACGGCGGGCACAAGCTGCATGAGCTAGATACAACATCACCTGAATATATAAAAACAACAAAGGGTCAAACAGTTACAGGCAAAATAACGCAAGTAAGTCGCGTGCAACTCTCAGTTGAAACTTCATACGGCACAGAAGATTTTTTGATTTCCGAACTTGCCGAAATTCATTCGCCGAGATATTTCCAATTTTCCATTCCGATTGTAGATGCGTCCGGTTCAGGGACCGCTGTTAGCGGACAGGTAGAAGAGATGAGCTTCTCCAATAGTTCAGAAGTAATGCAAACTGCCGAACCCGCACCAGCGATAGCAGAAAAACCAATCACCTCTCGTAGGGGCGCATTGCATGCGCCCTCCGGCAATCAAGCTATGAGTAAGAAGGCGAAAATCATTACCTTCACTGTTCTTGGATGCGTCATCGCAACAGCAATTGCTGTCCCAATCGCTGTTGCATGCGGCACAAGCGGCGGCGGAAACAATCGCCAGCAAGTGCTTCGAAGCTTTGCCTGGCAGCAATTCCTCGCGGGAAACCGCTGATAGCGGGCGCGTGCAATCAGAGTTAATGCGTAGCTTTATACGATAGATTGCCTCTAGGCTTTAGAATAGTATTTACGTGTTAATGGCTGCTGGCTATTTCTGGGGGTTTTCGCATGAGAGTGGCTCGCCACAAAGTCACGGTTTCGGCCGTGGCGTTCTTGTTTGCTTTTTGCAGTTCGTTTGAAATGTCGTTTGCGCAAGACGCGCCGCCTGCGCCTGATAGCGGTGCGGCTGCCGCTGCAGCTGCGGCTCCTGCCGGAGTTAATGTGGACCTGTCGTCCACGACTGCGTCAGTGACATTCGCCGCCGACAATGCGGCTGCCACACCGGTCAACATTAATATGGCAGGCGTCGTGCAAACGGTTAACCCCGGTCAAATGATAACGCCTGCCCAAGCGGTTGCTGCCTATCAAATGATGAACACCGGCGCTCAAAGCATTATCCTCGGCGCTATGGGTGACGCTACTGGCGGCACGATGAATATATCTCCGTGGCTGGCTGCAAATATGGCCAGTCTGGTCATCCCATCAGGCGTCAGTGTAATTAACAACTTCGCCAATAACCCAGCTCTTAGCCTCGCAGGCTCATTAACTAACGCCGGCACTTTCTATGCTGTTTCGACCAACCCCGCAGTTTCAACAGCCTCCATTGCCGCCCTTAACATCGCCAACCAGCTAGCAGCACTTATGACCAGCATTTTGCCAACTGGCGGACTGCCCGGATATGCAAACGCTATCTCCAACTTGAACTTGTCCCTAAGCGCCATCAACAACATCATGAATGCCGGTGTTATTTCCAGCGCCGGCACTTTGTCGATGACGGCAGGGGGCACTATCACTAATGCCTCAAACATGGCAGGCATAAGCGCTGTCATGCAGGCAATGAACAATGTCAATCTCAATGCAGCAAGTGTAGTGAACAGCGGACTCATTTCGTCAATCACAGGCAACATCAATATTGCCTCGCAATTGTCCGGCTCGGCTGCCGCACAGGCTTTGCAAGCACTAAATGTCAACAATGTCGGCGGCATCATGCAAGCATTGAATGGAAATATAAATGTCGGATCCATGGGCAACACCAATATTTCTCTCTACGGCGGAAACTGGTTGTCCAAAGCACTTAATGTCAATGCCGGACTTGGTTCGGTTACGGCATCGCTTGGACAACTAACAGGCGCATTATGCGTTCAAGCAGGAGCCGCGCATGTTTATGCCGATACGTCCGTATTGAAATTAGGCAACACAAAAATTGAAGGTGACCCGACATTTGTCAGCACTGGCGACATCGAACTAAATGGCGATGTGACAGCTGCGCAAAGTCTGTCTTTAATTGCTCAGGGCAATATCTATATTCCTAGCCCTGCCAGCGTATCTATAAGTACAACAGGCACCAATTCCGACATCACACTTATAGCTGGTGCAACTGTTTCTTGTGCCGGTTGCCCAACAGGTACTCCAATTCCAACCGGAGGCGGGCAGCAAATCGGCGGCGCTGATCAAGCGACTGTGACTTTCACCGCAGCTAATGGCGGCTACATCAACCTCGGTACCAACAACAACTTAAGCTCGGGTCCGGTTATTGATGCATCAGCATCATCAGGCAATGTGACCTTAGCGGCATATTCCAACGGCACCGATACCGGTTGGATATATTTGCCATCAATTGGTGGCAATGGTGACTCTATAAAGACAGCCGGTGATGGCACAGGCGCTCAGGGCAATGTCACCATCATTGCCGGTGGCACACTCAGTGCCAACAATTTGGGTGTCCAAACAGGCAATATCGAGACAAGCAACTCCGGTGCAATTAGCGTCACGACTGCACAGCCGGTGGCTACAAGTCTTGTTTATAGCTCCGATGGCACACACACAGGAACACTTGCTCCTGATGCAACCATAGTGGGCGCAGCGACAGTAACTCTCGGCGACCTTACAACCGATGGCGCAAACGCCGGCGGAAATGGACAAAATGGTGGCACATCCGGACAAATTACTGTTGATGCCGGTGGGGCAATTGAGATAGGCACAATATCAGGAAATGGCGGCAATGGTTCACCTGGAGCTATCGGTGGACAAAACGGCGGCAATGGCGGTGATGGCAGCATCATTAACCTGACCAGTCAAACTGCATCAATTCTCGTCGGCACAATAATCGCCAATGGTGGCAATGGTGCTATCGGCGGCTTAGGCGCGCCTGGCATAGCAGGCGGTACCGGCGGCGCTGGTGGCAATGGTGGCAATGGCGGTCTGTTGTTCTTCACTGCCAATACTTCAATAACAGCCGGCGCCATAACAGCCGATGCAGGCGATGGAGAGGCAGGAGCAGCCGGAGGCGACGCAACTGCAGGGACTGGTGGCACGGGTGGTGCTGGAGGTAACGGTGGCTTGGGTGGCACCATTGATTTTGTCGCCGGCACTTTCATCAGTGCCACATAAAGCGGTGTAACGCTACAGGCACAGGGCGGAGTCGGAGGTATTGCAGGTAACGGCGGCAGTGGCGGATCTATCGTAGGTTTAGGAGGCATCGGTGGAAATGGTGGAAATGGTGGATGTGTTTGTCTGTCTGCAGGAACATCTCTTCTTGTTGGCGCAATCAACGTCAACGGCAACCAAGGCGGTCTAGGCGGCGACTCCTCTGGAGTAGGAGCACTTAACCAGAGTGGCGCAGGCGGTATAGGCGGCGACGGAGGAAGCGTCACGCTGACTGCTGTAACGACTTTAGATTCTGCAAACATTGACAGCATTGGTGGCATAGCGGGTAATCCGGGTATCGGCGGCGCTGGAGGACCTAGTGGATCAGTAGGTGGCGCAGGTGGATTCATAGACTTGGAATCTCAAGGTGACATTGGCAACTCAACCACAGCAA
Source organism: Candidatus Obscuribacterales bacterium (assembly GCA_021732245.1). Taxonomy (GTDB): domain Bacteria; phylum Cyanobacteriota; class Vampirovibrionia; order Obscuribacterales; family Obscuribacteraceae; genus SBAT01. The sequence continues at coordinate 5,762 of JAKFVJ010000148.1, forward strand.
TAGGTAATATCACCTCGAGCGGTGGCAATGGCAGCGTGGGCAGCGATGGTACAGCTTTCAATGTAGGAGGCACAGGCGGTGCAGGTGGGGCGGCCGGTAACATAATCATCCTGGCCAACAACAACATCTTTGCCTCCGACATAACATCTTCAGGAGGTGTCGGTGGCGTCGGTGGGTCTACAGCGACAGCAGGTAATGGCGGTCAAGGCGGACTTGGCGGTGACGTCACTTTGACTTCTTCTGTTTCCGGATCAATTCAAGCGAATTCTGTAAGTTCTTTTGGTGGCAATGGTGGCAATGCCGGCTCCGGACTTAGTGGTGGCACAGGCGGTGCTGGTGGAGCAAGTGGTGCTGTCGAGATCACAACCACAATCGGGCAAGTTTCCGGAATGACAATCAATTCCATTGGTGGCGGTGCCGGCAGTGCCGGATCCAACGCAGGCAACGGCGGCAATGGCGGAAATGCAGGTACCGTTCAGATAGTGGCACAATTAGCAGTTAGTCAAGTCGTAGTTTTTGCCGACGGTGGGGCAGCAACAAACGGCGGTCAATCATCTGGTTTCCCAGGCGATGGCG
>JAKFVJ010000442.1 GCA_021732245.1 Candidatus Obscuribacterales bacterium
TGGTCAGCCTATGGAAGCGAAGAAAACGATCGAAGCGGGGCTTATGCTCGCGCCTAACGACGCGCAAGTGAATGTCGATGCGGCGGTGCACTATTATCGATCCGCGATGTACGCAGACATGCGCCGGCATGTGGACAGGGCGCTCGTGTTGGAACCAACGAATTGGCAGGCGTTGTGGTACAAGGTGCGGCTTCTAGAGTTGTATAACGACGTGGGGCGTGAGCAAGACACGTTGAAGGAGATATTGCGGTATTACCAATCCTCTTCGTTAGCGAAAGAGAAGTTGGGTAAGTTGGGGGATAGTCCGTAGACTCAGATGGTTTTGTCATTCTGAGGCTTCAGCCGAAGAATCTACCGCGCTTAAACTGAGTTCGAATTGATCAACCTGAACAGATGTACTTACGGCAGATCCTTCGCTTTGCTCAGGATGACAAAAAGGGGCGCACACAATGCGCCCCTTTTTGTCACATCTTTTCGTACCAGACTTCTTCGTCGCCGCCGCTGCTGGCTGACGGGGTCTGGGGCTGAGTGGTGTCCGATGGGTCATCGGCTAGCGTGTCTAGCACGCGCATATATAACTTGGACATAGAAGAGCGCTCAACATCAGTCCAGGCCAGCTTGCGGAATTCGTCGAGGATTTTGAAAATCTCTTGACGGGTGCGAGCGGCCTGGACCTTGTTAAGCCAGTCTTCTAGTTTAAGGACCAAGTCCTTAATTACTCTTTGTAGCCTTCGGTTACGGAGAACGAAGCTGGTGAGAATGGCTCGTTGAAGCCATGGTCAAAGCTGTTCTTGCCGCTGTAGTAAACGCCTTCTGCGCTACCTACGAGGATGGCTGCTGGAATTGTGAATACGCTCATGACTGCCATTACTGGACCGCAGTCCTTGCCGCCAAGCTTGCCGCCGACTTTGTCAGAAGCGCCTTGGGTGAAGCTGACGTAACGGCTTGCGATACGACGGGTTGCAGCAACTGGAGTACCGAGAACCAAAGCTGTTCCGGTTCCGCCGACGCGTGTGATGATCAAAGAACCATCAACAACCTTTTGCAGGTTTTCATCGCCGTCAGCCATTGCTGGAGCAAAGCTAGTAAGTGCCATACAGAGTGCAAATAGTGCGCTCAACTTTTTCATTACGAAGATCTCCTTAGAAGTCCTGGTTTACAAGGTGGTCTTTCCACGGTTTCAAAGTGTCCAAACCACTCATTTCGAAATAGATTCTTCTTGCCTACTATCGGACAGAGAAGAACCAGCTAATAGAATTACAAGAATGCGCGATTCTTTCAAATCTTGGCATGCTTTTATATCGGCGCAATTCCGTCAGATAAACTCTAAATAAGGCTTGCTAAGCGCTTGACTAGTCTTGCTTTTCAGGAAGCTGATAGTGCGATTTTCGGCCCAAAATAAATCAAAATCGTTTTCTTGCTCCGGTTCCTTTTGAAGGAAACCACCGTGACCACCATGCTCGGTTGCTACCAAAGTAATGTATTCACTTTGTAAAGCCGGCGATTCAAAAGAACAAAATGGAATTAGTGGATCATCTTTTGCTTGAATCACTAAAGTCGGTACGCGAATTTGATGCATCACAGGAAGTGCTGATGCTTTTTCGTAATAAGTTTCGGCCGTTCCCCAGCCGCCGTAATAAGCGGTGTAGGTTTGATCAAACTCTTTGAGTGAATTGATCTTGTCTAGTTTGGAGAGATCAAAAATTTCCGGAAATATGGAAGCTTTCTTTCGCAATAGAGCTTTCAACCCGGTAAGAAAGTGCCTCTCGTAAATTCGATTGAATCCTTTTTGCAAAATGGTGATGCAAGTCGGTAAATCTATAGCCGGAGAAATTGCACAAACTGCTGTTAGTTTGTTTGGTCCATCGTTACCTAATTCTGCTGCAGCTTTCAAAACAATGTTGCCGCCCATGGACCAACCGGCTAGACAAATTTCTTTCAGTCCTTCTTTGCGTAATTCGTTGATAATCCAGAGCACGTCATGACTCATTCCTGAATCATAAAGTGTGGGAGTCATGTGGAATGTGCCACCACAGTTGCGCATGTTCATGCGCACGACATTAAAGCCGCGTGCTAAAGCTTTGACGGTAACGCCCAATACTGAATGAGAATCAGCGGAGCCTTCCAGTCCATGCACAAGAATGAGAGTCGGATGCTTAAGCTTCTCATGCTGCCAGTGACAGTGTGCCAGAAGTTTGACGCCAGGCGACACTTCAAATATCCGTCTTCGCTCGCTCTCAGCCAATTTCGGGAATTTGCGTGGAATGAGAGTCGGCACAATCGTCATTAAATGACCATTGCTCAAAAGAGGAAATGGTTGAAACGGTGGATTTTTAACTGTTGAATTCGACATACTAGTGATTCTACTTCACTATTTACTTAATATGGAGTCAAGAGCATCCATTAATCGATTTATCTCGACTTCCGTTGTTGCCGCGTGACAAGAAACCCTAAGCCCATGATTTGGAAGCCCATAGTAAAAATCAGGTTGAATCCAGATTTTATGTTCGCGCCAAAGCGTTTCTCTTAAATCAGTAACCGGCACAACTTCCGGGGCGAAAGTAAATGTGAGCATTGCTGTTGCTTCGGAATCAATATCAGGAGTGCGTATTGTTGCTTGGCGCTTGCCGGTGAATCGCTGCTCTAGTGCCTGGCGCAAATACTTAATAAGTTGACGCTGTCTGGCAACAACAGCTTCTTCTCCCAAAGATTCATACAGCAAGCAAGCTTCAGCGAGCCCATCGAGTCTTGAAACATCTGTAGTGCCCTGATATTCAAAGCGCAGAAGATCAGTCGGCTCACCAAGATAGACTCTATCGGACAACCAAAGTGGCTGCAATTGCGATACCAAATGTGGTGCTACGTAAATAAACCCAGTTCCATTTGGACCGCACAACCACTTGTGTCCGGATCCTGTCCACAATGGATACTTGCTGGGTCGGACTTGTCCTTGTCCAGGAGCGTGCGCGCCGTCGACCAGCAATGGAATGGACTGATGTTCTAATTCGCTGACTAATTTGTTGAGATTCGGACGCCAGCCTGATCCACAATCAATTTCGCTGACTTGCACAAGGCGAGTCTTTGGTCCGACGAGATCAAGCATGCTTTTGCAAAAGACATCGCTTCCAGCAAGTGGATCAATCTCGTGCGTTTTAATTTTTATGCCACGGGTTTCTTGAAGAAATCTCAAAATGGCTTTTGTACTTCCATGCTCGTGACTGGTCGTCACTACTTCGTCGCCTTCTTTTAAAAGAAAGCTCTGCATGATCATTTGCATGCCTTGCGTGGTGCTGTGAGTAATTAGAAGTGATGTTGGGTCAACAGCAAAAAGTCTAGATGCTGCCATGCGAGCTTTCGTCCACGGCTCCTGATCTAAAAAGACCGAATAGGTGGGATTGATATTTGTCTGCTCAAGCGCTTTTTTCAAGGACTCAATAACGACCTTGGGTTTGCGCCCGCAGCTGCCTGTGTTGAGATAGGTTGAGCCATCTCTTGGTGGAGTCCATTCGGACCGGACCTTCTCAAGATTTAAATCAAGTTGCATCATCCTAGTAAAGTTAGCACTTAAGGGATGTGGACACCAGCCCGGAATAAAAGATAATGACAATGGAAGGTGGGAAGAAGCATGCCCTGGAAAGAAGAGATGTTCTTTATTGCCCTGTTTTTGTTCTTTGTTGCCTTGGTGGGTCTGGGCATTGTCGCCAGCAATGGGTGGTTGGGCTCAGCCTTCTAGGCAACTAGTCGTTAAGACTTCTCATAATTGGACACCTGTCTAGCGGTCCCTTGGTAGAACAGCTGTCCAGCAAGAGTTTCAGGGATTTTTCTATTTCGTTGAGCACGGCTAATTGCTCTTTGGTGTCGGCAATTTTGGACGCTATGACATCATGCAGTCCATTGCAATTGACTTTGCTGTTTTCGCAGAAATCGAGTAGATGCTTTATCTCGTTGAGACTTAAACCAAACTTTTGAGCGCGCTTGATCAGTTTGACCAACTGCACTGTCTCTGGGGTATATTCGCGGTAGCCGGACGATCCACGCTCTGGGGCTTTTATTAATCCACGGCGTTCGTAGTACCGTAGAGTCTGGATATTTACTCCCGCTCGAGCAGAGGCCTCGCCAATCCTTAGTAAAGGGGTCATTGATTGAAAGGTACTCCCGTCACAATAGCATTGACCATGTACCATGCCATAGGGTCAACTATCCCTGCCTCTTTCCTCTACTACTATCTTTACTCATATCCGATAATCTGCCTATCCAGACATGACGGTTTTGCATCAATTTGGTAGTGGTTTTTAGATAAATCTGTCTAAATAGAGTCCTATGCAATAAGCTGTTATTGATGTGGCTTTAGAGGTAAATTGCGAAAATGAGTAATCGAATTGCAATCGTTGCACGTGTTGGTTTGGCTCTTGCGACCTTATTGTCAACGGTGTTTTTCCTTGGTGTGAGCGCGTTACCGGCTGAAAAACCACAGATGAGAGAAGGGTCTGCGGCGACTATCATCGGAGATGTCTATGACTCTGCTTGCTATTACACTCGCAAACTCGATAAGCCGGTCAGTCACGAGTGCGCTGTGCAATGCGCCGCCGGTGGATCGCCATTGGTGATCGTTACGAAAGAGGGTGACGTCTATTTACCCATCGATAATAAGATGCCGGCTCTCGGGCAGAACAAGCGTCTTGTGAAGTTTGGCGGCATGAAAGTTAAGGTCACCGGACATGTTTATGACCGCAATGGCTCAAAAGCCATAGTTATGGATAAGGTCGAGCTTGTAAAATGAGCCCGGCTTAACCTGGATCCACGGTATAATTTTGCACCGCTGGCATGGGTAGTAACTTCTTGTCAGCTTGGTTAGGCAAGTTCGCCCTGCGCTCGTAGCTCAGTGGATAGAGCCCCCGCCTTCTAAGCGGGTTGTCGTTGGTTCGAATCCAACCGGGCGCGTACTTTTCCTAACACAGGAAGCGAAGCAAGAGCGGCGATGAGCCGGTCGCTGCAAAGCGAAGTTGGTAATGCCGGCTGGCAAAGCGAAGGTGAAGCGATAGCGGAACCGGAGCTATAAATGGGTCATTAGCTCAATGGTAGAGCAGTTGCCTCTTAAGCAATTGGTTGATGGTTCGAGTCCATCATGACCCAAAATTTTAGAAACCAGGAATCACAGGAAGCGAAGCAAGAGCTGCGGTGAGCAGGTCGCTGCATAGCGGCAACGGTTGCCGAATGGCAAGCGAAGGTGCTGGCTCTGCAGCACCGGAGCGTAATCTCGGGAACAAATGCCGAGTAAAGTTATCTAAGCGGTTGGTTACTGCGGTCAATAAAAATGACGCTCATTATGAATACTCCGACAAGACTTTTCTGGATTTGATGATGCGTCTGCGGCTACTGCAACACGACAGATCTATAAAAAGGAAAAGTTAGCCAGGCGGTTTTAAATGCGGACAGACTTCTTGTAAAAGGACGATATCAATCGGCTGCGGATATTTATCGAAGCGCCCTTAATAGAAATCCAGGTGACTTGAATGCAGCTGTTGGTTTGGGCATGGACTTAGGACGCCAATTCAAATTGGACGCTGCTGATCAGCAATTCGATAAAGTGCTCAGCAAAGATCCTGGTAATCCAGGAGCATTGGCCGGCAAAGCAACATTGATGTTGAATAGAGAGATGCAATTTTGTAAGAAGCAGAAGATCTTACACAACAAGCATTGAATGCTCACGCGCAAATTCCGGAAGTGCGTTGAGTATCAATAGTCCATTCGCATCACGCCTGTTCAGTTAAGGGAAGGGGCAATTCAATTTAGGGCTTATGTAGCTTTGTCGCCGACAAATTGGAGTCCAGGTCGGTAACCCAAGCTCCCTAATCGTTGACATCCCAATTTCCAATTGCTCTGTTGGAACTGATTCAGGCAGAATCATGTTCGTAGGGGTTGCGCACATATTACGGGTAATTAGGGATGCTAAAAGATGCGCTTAAGTCACGTCCGCAACGTATGGCGGTCATTAAGAAAGACAAAATAAATCAACCCTGGTTTTTGGAAGCCGAAAGGCTCTGCCAAGCGATGATTACCCACGGGACAACGCAAGCGATTCCCCAGCCGGCAAACGCCGCCGAGCGGGTCGCAGTTGAGCGAGCAAAGTCCATTCTAGGCATTAGATAACAGTTTTCCCAGCCGCCGCACGAAAGTCAAAGGAGCACCCTAAAGGTGCTTTTTTGGCATTTATGATTGCCAGGGGACTGTGATATGCTGAATAACTCACGTTCACTCGGGCGAGTGGCGGAATGGCAGACGCGCTAGACTTAGGATCTAGTGTAGCA
>JAKFVJ010000087.1 GCA_021732245.1 Candidatus Obscuribacterales bacterium
TCCCCCTCCTCCACCACCTGGACCAACACCACCGCCGTCAACACCAGGCAGCCAACAAGATGCAACGCCAACTTCACGGACGCCGACAGACACAACTCCCGGCAATACCAACACGGGTAACAACGACGACGGTCCTGACGGCAGGACAGCGCAAGACATAACACCATTCGGAGACCAAGCTGATCTACCGGACGATTGGTGGGATTGGGCAAAAGATCTCGTCCCACGCGGCGACAACGAATCGTATGACGATTGGAAAGCCCGCGCTCAAAATATCGCCCAAACTCTGGTGAATGCCTTCAACGAGCCTGTCACAGCGCAAATGCCTGAAGACTGGTGGGACGACTGGAAGAATCGCGTGCCCAGAAACGACGGCGAATCATATGACTCCTGGAAGACGCGCGCTCAAGGCTATGCACAGCAGTATTACAACGGTGACATGAAAGGTCTAGCGGCCAGCATGCGCAATGGTCAGCAAAGGCTGAACCAGAGCAACGCGCCATGGAACGACATGGGCAACATCATCGACAACTTGTCCAACGCCATAGGTAAGGACACCTGGAACTCGCTGACTCCCCAAGAGAAAAACAACCTCATTGCCGGTGAACAATATGAGCGCTACACGGACGCAATGGCAGACCAAATTGTGCAAATGATGAATAACGGCAATCAAACACAGCAGCAACCACCTGTAGATAGAACAAAACTGTCATGGCGGGATGCCACCACCAAACAGTACGGCACCAATGAAGATATCAACTGGATGTTGGACCACCCCTCGGCTCCAGATCCGACTTTCCATCAAACGCCACTAAGTGCCGGTGAAATGAAATCAATAGATCAACCGTTGTTTCCCGGAGCATCGAGGGCCAATTTTGGTTTTGATATACCGGACTTAGGTCCACAAATAGGGATTATTGCTGCCCAGCCTATGCAGGGGATGAGCCCTGATGAGGTCAACAACGCCGTTAAGGACGCATTCAACAGTCCGAATGCGCCCAACACGCAATTGCAAGGGCATCTCTCCACCATGCAGAGTCCCTCCAGTTATGGCGCGTATGGTCCATTGACCGGCTCCAGCGATAGTCAGGGTGGGCTCGGTTCATACAAGGGAACCGCCCCCCAACAAAACTTCCCAGGCAATGCTCCAGCACAAATGTCCGGCAATTCAGACATAAACAATTATGGACCGAACTACACCTCACAAATAACCGGAACGAACCTGGGGACACTTCTACCGCCGGGTGGCGTTCCAAACAGCTGGCAGCCTGGTACTGGGAATTATCAAGGACAATTTGTCCAAACAACCAATAATCAACACGCAGCCGAAAGTCTCGCCCAAAATGCCATGCAACAAATCCCAGGTCTTGCACAGTCAACCGGCTGGAGCAGTTCCGTTCAGGTCGGCTGCCAGGCAAGCAATTGCCACCTCACCAACCAAAGTGTTGTGACAGGGCAAGATCTGCACACCAACAGCGTCACGGATCTTCAGGGTTTAGGTGCGTATGCTCTGGCAGGCAAGGGTCTTGTGCAAGGAGGCATCCTGGAAGGTAACAAAGGAAATGCCCAATGGTATGCCGAGCATGGCTGGGTACAAACACCGGTAAATCCGAACACCCTTTCACAAATTGATCACCTCGCCTCGGGTGTCTATCAGTCCGGCGGTGACGCGACAACTTCGCACAGCACGACATTCATCAAGGAGGGCTCAAATGTAGGCGCTCTGGAAAGAGCAGGAGTTGGACAATCTCCACAAATGATCTCTCTTTCCGATTTTACCAATGTTCACTTGGTCGACAACAAAGGACAACAAGTCACCTTAAGCGACGCGCTAAAGTCAGGCGATCTCAAAATTTACGTGCCGGATACTGATACCGCGCAAATCCAGGATCCCAATGCCCAACTAGGTCAACAACAAGCGATAATGGACAACGCACGTCAACAAGACTTGGGACAAGGTCCTCTAGGGCAAATCACTCAGGATACAGCTAAAAACTTTTTTGATCCCAATCAAATCGGCAGCAATATAACCGAAGGTGCGCAATCCCTTGCTCACGATTTAGGACTCGATAATTTCGCTCAAAACATGCAGAACGGTGCGAACACAGTACAAAGTGGCGCCCAGCAGCTATTGGATAATTTCCAATCCGGCATGCAAACTATCATGCAAAACAATCCTCTTGTTGGACATCTGGTTGCCAGCCCAGACAGTGATGCACAAGGAATGATGCAGCCACAATTAGACATGAGCAATGGTGGCGTCGGCAGTAATTCTCCTAACTTCGGAGAATCTGCCTTGCAAAGCCTCAGCAAGACTATGGTCACTGACAAGATTGATCAAGGCACTCAGGCGATCACCGATACCTTTATGGATACAGATAATCCACTTGTGATGGAGGCAGCTAAACTCGGCGGCGCTAATCTGGCGGTACCGGTCTCCGGCGGCATACATACTGCAGAAGCCTTCAACCCGATGGTCAAGCAACTAGATAATCTTTTAGGCTTAGTAAATCAAGCAGCTAGCGCAGGAGAACACCTAGGCGAACAAATTCATGACAAGGGATTGGGCGCAGCTCTACAGGAAGGCTTCAATAACCTTTCTCAAAACACTGATTTAGGTGCATTGGCAATTGGGCTTAATCCGATGGAATTCGCCGACAATACCTATGCCGGCTGGGGCTCAATTGGCAATGCAGCTAACAATCTTGGTGCTGCTATTCAAAAAGATCCAGGCAAAGCTACAGGCACCGTAATTGGTGAAGCAGCCAACATTGCCCTTGATCCACTGGTATTAGTTACGATGGGTGCTAAGGCATTGAGCGCCGTCAACAATCTTGGAAAGGCGGCCACTGAGCTAAAGGGAGCTGCAACCCTTGCAGACAATATGCCTCAAGTCGTAAAACAAACCGGCGGCAAAGTGCCGGGCGACACTCATTCACTCACATTTTCCGATGGCAGTTCTGTGGTGCATGACAGGACAACCGGCAATCTGACGCGGGACCTGGGCTCCGGAGAAACAGTATCTCTAGAAGGAGGAATCTGGAAGAACGAAGGGCTAGACGATTCATCGAAATTTGCAACCAACCTCAAAGAATTGCAATCCAACCCCAATGTGCCAATTCCACTCATTAGTTTGGCAAAGAGTTCATCATTCAAGGAAGTCGTATCTAACATTCCCGACGGATTTAAGATGTACGACGCCGGCGGAGAAGCCCTTGTGTTGAAAAATGCCGACAATGATATTTTGAGAATCAGCCCCACCGAAAAGGTAAACCGTCCAAATACTCCGTCCGTCCTTCAACCAATTGAAACCAAGCAAGTTGGTGGATACACAATGGAAGTATTACCGTATGCTCCAAGCGATGGATTAGGAGCGGCCGATTTACAGCAAGTAACAAACCAACTAGCTAAAGAAGGATATCAATTCCAAAATGGGCCGGGCCGATTTGAAGGCATTGTAAGTAATATTGGCAAAACAGCAGACGGTAAATTAGTCGTAACGGATGGCAATGCTGTAGAACCGATTCCAGGATTCGCACCAAGTCAAGCAAGTATAGGCAACAAGGAAGTTACTCTCGGTAATACAGGTGCCGTTCAAGCCAGTATGTCCGACATTATGAAGATGCTCAAACAAGAAGGTGTATCAGGAAACGACGTTGCCAATGCTGGACGAATTGCCGATTCGGATGCTCAGCCGTTTATGTCTGTTCTTCCTGGTAGTACAAACGACATGTCATTCATTCAAGGAACAATGAGAGACGCATCGCAAAATGGTGTGCTCAGATATGATGCCTTGGGAAATCCATACACAGCAACCGGCGTTGAGATGGGCTATATCACACCATCAAATGCCCAATTGAAAGGACAGGGCACCAGTCTGACAGCTTCTGCACCGGAAGGAACGAAATCAATTGTTTCGGGTGGTCCGGATCGCATCGCCTTTGGCAGCGAACAGCCGTTAGATATAGGGGGACACACGCATACCAATGATGGCTTTGCTCCTTCATTATTTGATTGGCAAGCACTTGCCACTATTAACGAAACTAGATCAAGCGTTGGTCTACCTCCCATTACGTCATCTTTCATCGTTGACGTACCCACAGGCTATACGCATAATTTCGGCAGTCAAACTATGTCGATAGCAGGCGCTCCTCATCCAATAGGAGGCACGTCCACAGCTGTTCAAACAATGACTCAGACCGGCGCTTCAACGATAAATATTCCTACTCAATTACCGTATGGATCGTTTGCGCTTCCAGGTGGTGGTGGCACGTCCGAACTGTCGCTTCAATCAGGGGTTAAAAATGTCAGTTTTATCCCCGACAGCGGTACAGCTCCTGCTTCACGAATAAACCAAAGAGCATCAACATCATGGCTCAATGACCATCCGGAATTAGGCAATGATTGCGAGCCAACTTATTTGGCTTCGTCCGCTGCACCAGTTGTAGTACCACGTGCAGAAGACACGGTGTCGGAAAATGCGGTAGCCGGACTTGTTGTAGGCACAAAATATGCCTACAATGTGGCCCTTTCAAATGGCTCACTTAGCGTTCCTAAAGGCGCTTGTGTTTTCATTCGAGATAGAGGAAGAGACGTTGGCATTTATGTATTCGAAAGAGGCTCAAGACAAGATGTTGTTTACAGGGGACGACAAGGACATACAACAACTCTCAAGCCGGGTCGATTCCTAGTAGTTACGTCGGGTCATAACATAGATGCGGCAGACGCCAATCCGGTAATGATATTTGGTCTACGTGGCACGGAGGAAATCCCATTGAATAGCAATTACAAAGCATACACAGGTGATTTCTCCATCTTTGCTGCGTGCGCTGAATTGCCTGATTTTCGGCAATTGTTGAAATCAAAGAATGCTGACGAGCGCAGACTAGCCAATGGCATATTGAAGAACGTGGCAATCTTGGGTCAAATTACGGCTGGGGATGGGCCATTCAAGCAAGCCCGCTAGTCGCCTAACAGATTCCTCAAGTAGACGTCCTTAAGAGCCATGGTCTGTAGCTCGTCATTCTTAATTGTCGCTCAGCCCCTAGGCTGATTGTAGACGCCATACATCTACCAGTTATAAAATGCGAATGTGCACGGAATCCTTACTAGATGTGATTTTCAAACAACAGCATTGATTAGCTGTTTGTTGATTTGGACAACCGCTTCAGCGAAAGCTCAGAGCGCGGCAAATCAATCTGCGCCACCAAATACCAATGCTCAGCAAATAATCGCACTCGTGCCGGACGGTCGCACAGTACCCAATCCCACAGTGTTGCCCACTGATATCAATCCTCAGATGTTTTCATCTGAGCGTTCTATGGTCAATCGCGATTTGCAATTCGCCATATTGAAACGTCTGCCGGAACGCATGTGGTTCAACATGGTTACCGAAGCCAGTCAGCGCTTGGAAACCAACGTATTCTTCACCAACAGTCGCCCGAGACAAGACTACGTTTTCCGTATTTTGCCGAACGTATCTCTTGGATATAACATTTTCAGCAAGACTGCAGTCTACTGCAATTGGTTTTTGATCAAAGACGTCTTCGCGTCACATTGGCAACTCAGCAAGCCAGTGACTCAATCACTCTCACTTGGCTTTCGTCAGGACATCCCGATTTTTAGAAAGACAAACCTTCAGTTTGACTTTCAAGCTCGTGAATTATGGCAAGCTCCACATCTACAACAAGCGGATTTACTGCCGGCAATCAATTTGACCCAAATAGTCAAGCCTAATATTGTTCTTTTCGGCAGCAGCCTTCTCCAGTTGAGAAGCCATTATTACTTCCAGGGCGCCACTCGTGAAATAGATCCGTTCTGGTCAGGTGGACTTCTCTACCGTCGCGGCATGTGGAATTTCACAGCAACTGCAACTTATGTTGCTAACTTCCGCAACCGTAATGCAATTCCCCCGATCAACAACCAATCTATGATCTGCGATTTTGAATTATCACGTCCCGTGTCTAAAAAAGTCCCCAGTGTCGTAAGCTTCATTCGTGCAGAACCAGTCTGGAACTGGGGAGCACCAGGCAACCCACCAGGACTTAGCGGCTTCGATTTCCGTCTCTTTAGTGGCATTCGCGTGGCAATGAACAAGCCGGCGTACAATGCCACCGTTGACCAATTGCGCAAGCAATTGTTGGAGATGGAAGAAGCACCACCTGCCAATAATACTGAACCGAAAAAGACGAGTTACATGTCTCCCGAGCCTGTATACGATATGCACGGTCTCTTGCCTGTAAATACAAACTCGGAAAATATGAATATTGCCTGCACAGG
>JAKFVJ010000228.1 GCA_021732245.1 Candidatus Obscuribacterales bacterium
GAACTTCGACACATTCATCTCGAGCAAGCTTGTTTAAGGTGTCAGCCGGACTATTTTTATTTTCAGCAACTCGCATGCGAACAGATTCGTCGGCAACGCTGCCTAGGAAATCTAGAATTCCTGGTGGTGTCGTGTCATTAGTTGCAATCACCTTGTGGATAATTTGCATCTGGGGATCATCTAATCCCAATTCATTCGATTCCAATAACTTCTTGTCGATAAATCTTTCGTCGCGGTCAGGGTCGTTTTCGGTAAGCTTCTTGTTAGCAGCTAAGACATAGTAGATCGCATCCTTTAGATCGCGGTCTGTCGTATTGTGGAGCCATTTTTGAAACTGGCGAGCGTCGAATGCTTCCATGCTTCGCGCCTCCTGGAATTAGGGCATACTCGACAGGTCTTACCCTGTCGTAGGCAAGCCGTTGGTTGCGGCGTGCTTTGAGCGTCTGTGATGCCAGTTCCATCTAATAAGTGCCCCATTTAGGCTATAATTTAACAAATTCTTTCAAATCTTAGAAAGCCCTAAACGCACTGAGGTTAACCCTTTCGAGGGGTCGCAAAGGACATATCTTGAACCTGTCGAACTTATCTACCTCTATATCGGCATTTGCCCCTGGTTTTGAAAGCCGGTTGCAAGAATGTATTGACGTAAGTTTGCCTGTTAAGGGCAAACTTCCTGACTGGCTGAATGGTCATCTTGTCCGGAATGGACCTGCCAAGTTTGAAGCGGGGTTACAGCAATACCGTCATTGGTTTGACGGGCTGGCAAAACTGCACAAGTTCTCGTTTGCTGGTGGTGAGGCAAAACTTACATGCAAATTTTTGGAGACGGATGCTTATCGCATAGCAATTGCAGATAAGCGTATTGGATTGGCCGAATTTGGTACCAACCCCAGTCGTTCGTTCATGGAGAAACTCGCTAATCCCTTCAATCCCAAGCTCACCGATAATGCCAATGTCAATTTGGTTAATCTAAATGAGCATTATTTGGCTTTGACTGAAACAGTCAACACCATGGAATTTGATTGTCGTGACCTGACTACAATTGGCAAGTTTAACTACGACGACAAGTTCGCCGGGCAAGTTACCACTGCGCACCCGCATTATGATTTTGAACGGCGCGAACTGTACAATTTACTGATTAAGCTTGGGCCGACAAGTGCTTATGTCATCTACAAAGTTGGTCATGGAACGACTGCTAGAAAAGAAATTGCGGTCATCAAAATTAAAGAGCCATCCTACTTTCACAGCTTTGCTGTCAGTGCTAACTACATCATTTTGGTTGAGTGCCCTTTCGTCGTGAACCCTCTGGATGTAATTGTGGGAAACAAGACATATGTTGAGAGTTATTCGTGGAAGGCTACCAACGCGACTTGTGTGAGTGTTTACCGGAAGGATAATGGAGAGCTTGTTGCCTCTGCAGAAACAGATGCATTTTTCTGTTTCCATCATGTCAATGCATTTGAAGAAAATGGAGACGTCGTCGTTGACTTACTAGCCTATCCGGATGCTCAGATTGTGCAGAGTACTTATTTGGACAACCTGAGAGATGCGTCCTGTAGTTTGCCATTATCTAAGTTGCTTAGGTTGCGTTTGTCAATGGCATCAAAAACACTAGCCGCTGAAAATATCTGCGAAGCTGGATTGGAATTACCGCGCATTTACTATGAGCGGGTAAATGGCAAAGCATACAACTATGTATATGCGCCCGGTCAGGATAATGGGAAATTTTTAAATAGGCTGGTAAAACTCAATGTGAAAACAAACGAGCTGAAAGATTGGCGTCAAGATGAGTGTTATCCTGGGGAGCCGGTGTTTGTAGCGCGACCGGGGGCTATCAATGAAGATGATGGGGTGGTATTGTCTGTTGTATTGGATGCCGGCACAAACAATTCTTTCTTGGTTGTTTTGAATGCTGCATCAATGGATGAGATGGCGCGTTTGGAGCTGCCTTTTATAGTACCTTTTGGTTTCCACGGTCAATTCTTTCGAAACTCGGGGAGGAAGTAAATGCTAAAAAAGCAAATAGGGTTATCTCTTGTTTGCGCAATGGTTCTTAGTGCCGGATGCTTTGCGCACACAGCTGATCAAGGCAGTCTTATCGTCCATGTCACCGGCTTAAAAAATAGCAACGGCTCTGTGCGTGTTGCACTATTCAACTCTGATGCATCGTATACAAATGATAAATTTACGGGCGAGACAGCTTTTCGCAAGGAAATTCTGCCGATTAAAAACAATGCAGCTGAGTATACTTTCGTTAATTTGCCATACGGTGATTACGCGCTTAAGTTGTTTCATGATGAGGACAATAGCGGCAAGTTCGAAACGGGCATGTTTGGTATTCCGAAAGTACAGTATGGCTTTTCCAATAACGCTCATGGAAAGTTTGGACCGGCTGGTTATGATAAGGCCAGGTTTCACCTTGGCTCCACCGAGCAGACCATGAACATAGACATGCAATAAAGTACTCAGAAGTTCCGCTGACCTAATAAATGTGTTAGTGAGATGAGCTGCTGTTGTTGTAAGCGCCCTTCTGCCCTGAGAGTTGCGCTAGTACAACGGCATTTTTCAATAACTTACGTGCTTGTCTGCGCTCGGAGGGATTATCTGATGCCAACATGCGTTTGAGCGGCGATACGTTCATCATCATGGATGGGAGTGAAAAGTCCGCGGAGTAAATGCGAATTCCTTCAGTGGTTGCCACTGTTTGAACATTCCTATGAGCAATTAGTTTTTCTGGATTTATTGAATCAAAATCAGCTTCCAATTGTCTTGTTAATACAAGTTGCTTGCCGGGTGCCAATGTGATCATTTGCTTGCCCGCTCTTACTCGCACAGGTCCTTTTTTGCCGTCATGCATATCAAACACTGCCACATCATGACCGGTTTCAATTACAAACGCTACTGCACCATCAGGTATAAAGACATGACCTTCTTGTACTTGCACTGTTATGTCATGATTTGGTTGGAAAAGTATATTGCCTTGATTTAAGATCATGTATGTTTCAGTTGAGCCTGTGCCAAGATGCACACCTTGACTCTGAAGTTCTGACACGCTCGCACTGCCGGTTGCTGCTGCGCCTGGAATGCCTGTTTGTAACTGCTCGTTGGTCTCGGCGCCCAGATTGAGGCTAGGTTGGTTGCTCGTCCAGTTTACAGGGAAGTCGTGGCTCTGTGGTGTCGCATCTGTTGGTGTCACAGCCGGCGAGCCATCACCATTGACGATGCTGCTGTCATTTCTGGATATTTCGTCGTGTGAGCTAATTAAATCGTTAAAGACTGTTGTTTCATCATTGCCCGTCTCTTCTGCCGGTGTAGGTCCAGGTGCTGGAGTTGGATTACAGCATAACCAATCTACGTTATTTGTGCCGGGTGGGAATGGCGTAGCTGTCAATGTGCGTGCTGTTACTTGCAAGTGAGACAGAGGAGTGCCGATTATTGCTGCAGCACTGGATAAAGCAACGCTTTGACCTGAAATTACCGGAGTCGAATTGCCGTTGACGATGCTGCCGTCGGCAGTTAGTGTGACGATAGCCACAAGCGCTCCACCATCTCCAACTGGAGCATCTAAGACAATATTGCCATTTGATCCTGCTGTTGTCGTCAATGAGACCGAGCCTGTACCGCTAACTGCACCAGAGACATAAATGTCATCATTGTTGCTGATGGAAAGAGATTGTGCAGATACGGAACTAAGTGCTAGTGGTGAACCGGTATTGCTGACTCCAAGTGTGCCGCTTCCAGGAATTGATGCTGTCAGCGAACTTACTTGAGTCTGCAATAGCCCGACGCTGCCGCCGCCTGTATTAAGGCTAAGCAACCCGCCTATGATTGTATGTCCCCCTTGTTGAGTAATTGTGCCTGAGCCGTTAGTGGTCAAATTAGCGGTTGATGATGAACCGAAGCTTGCGTCATCAGCTAGATAAATGCTTCCATTGTTAGCAGTTGTAGTGAGCACAACTCCGTTAACTACATTGATTTGATTGGAAGCTGTGATGCTGTTGTTGTTGGAGATGTTGAGACTGGTAGGAATTCCTGAGGTAGTGAATGAAAGTGCGTAGCCGGAATTACCGACTTTTATCGTGCCTGCAGTTTGCGCGCTTACGAATGGCGTGCTGGTTTTTATGTCGATGTAACCCAATTCTCCAGAAGCAATTACGCAGGTGCCGGCGTTAATGAGTCCTGTTCCTTCAATAGTGCCGGAATCATAATTTGTGAGTGTTACAGTCGGCGCTTGAATGCCGGCAAATATTTCTATATTGCCGTTGATATTTGGGTCTGTGCTTAAGTCGACACTTGTATTTGCCGTTAGCGAACCTGTCACATGAATAGCACCGCGATTATCAATATTGATAATCGAGCCGCTTGATTGGTTTATGCTGAGAACAGATGCAAGGTTATTGACAGAAACGGTTCCTGTCGTTGTGAAGTTGAGTGAATTTGCTTGCGTGTACAGGGAGACAACATTTCCGGCATCGGATTTCAGCGTGAGAACATCTGTCGTAACTGTTCCAGTTGACGAAATGCTGCCTGTACCGTCTGTTTCAAGATTGATGTCATCATCGGCATTAAGATTGCCGCCGAGATCGATTTCTCCGTTGTTGCCGGTTGTGGTCAGGGAAATACTGGATACGGTGGTTAAGTCGGTATTTGTCGTTATGTCGTTATTGTTGGTGACTGTAAGCGTCAGAGGCGTTGATAAATAAATGTCGACTGACACCGAAGAGCCTGTGTTGGCTATTGTGACATCAGATGCAGAACTGACAACTACACTTCCTGATTGCGTGGTGACATCAATACCGCCTGAGGTGGACTCCAGAGACAATTCATCGACTACAAATGTGGCTGTCCCTGTTATTGATCCACCGGCTGTGAAGTTGCCTGTAGTGACATCGATATCGTTGGTCAGTGTGAAAGTACCGTCTGTTGTTAAATAGACATTGCCTGCACTCGAGTCTGCCGATATCGATAAATCGGAAGCACTATTGACCATAGTGACGGTGCCATTGTTGGAATGAAATTCAAATGATGAGACAGAAGTATCAGTAAGATCTATGTCTCCTGTGCCGTTAGTAAGATTGAGTCCTCCGGCAGAAATAGTGCTGCCTAGAACTTGCGTAATTGAACTATTGGCTGCACTTGCATTGCCTGTGAGAGTCCCTGTGACAGTGCTATCGCTTAAATTGACCGATGGGCTCGTATCAGTCCAAGAAACTGAGCCGGTTGTGCTGAATTTGAGAGTACCGGCATTGGTATTGGTGATGTTGATACCGCCCGTACCCGCTGATAAGTCGAGCACACTTGCTTGCACAGGGGTTGCCGTTTGACCAATTGAGCTGGACAATCCTTGAGCAGCCAGAGTAAATGTACCACCAACTACTATTCCAAAGAGCTGGGTGGGAGTATTTTGCAATGTCGACATTGTAGCCGATCCGGTAGTGTTGACCTTGAGGGTGGTTGCTGTTGTTGGAAGTGCGGTTAGGTTTCCAGCGACTATTACTGCCAGTGTGCCACCTGTAGCTTGGACGGTCCCTGGTACAGTCAGATTGACACCGGCTACTAAAGTGACTTGAGGTGTTAACCCGGTCACGGTAACAGATTCTCCCGATCCGTTTGCTCCTAATACTAACGCTCCTGGGTTGACCGGATTGTAGGGAGCAGGCAAAGTAGTGCCTGGATCTTGAGCGATCCCGGCTGCGAGCGTAACTAACTGACCTGCCGTACCGACGGATGACACTGCGGGAAATCCAATATCGAAACCGGCAAGTATTGTTATAGGACCACCTGCGACAACACTGCCGCCGAAAGCAATTGACGAACTTACTACAGGCACAGCAGTCGACGGATTGGTATTTCCAACTGGTAAGTTCATTGTAGTTGGTCCCAAAAAACCGCCGGTTATCTGAGGTTGTTCAGTAGCGACAAAGACACCACCTGATCCTGCATTAATTCCACCCAAACAAATTGTGCAATTGGGCAGGTGCTGGTTAGTTGCTTGTCCGGCAATTATCGTAACGGTGCCGCCATTGGTCGTGATTGTAGAAGCATTGTTTAGCGTGATTGTTCCACTGTAGGACAGCATGCTCAGATTGCCGCCAGGAGGGACGTTATAGCTGGGACCAGATGCGAATGCTGTTGGAACGGAAAAATTGACATTACCTGGAAAGGCTGAAGGACCAGCGATGCCAACCTGAACAAGTGCCGGCATTCCAATAACTGCGGCTGACGTCGGCATGGCTTGTGCGCCGGCTAC
>JAKFVJ010000374.1 GCA_021732245.1 Candidatus Obscuribacterales bacterium
GATTCGGACCTGCTTACACACGTAACCAACCAACATTTATCGTTGCCGGTTTTAGGTTCAATCTTCACACGCATCTCCTCGCCTGACGATCGCCAGCTTGAACCAATTTTGGCCGTGATTGTGCTTTTCGCAACATCGTCAGAAACAGCCATAACATAAGGCACACTCAACAAAGCAAGACGGCAACGTGTTATCACTTCATGCAAGGTTCCGGCAAGCTCTATATCGCGTCTTTGTTCAAGCTCCCAGATCTCTGCATAGTAGCTTTTGCCGGCAAACATATGAGCAGTTAAATCCATCGGCAAAAGGACGCCTAAAAGTAAAACTGCAAATACACTGCCGATGGCAAGTCCTGCGTTAATGCCGTATTGAAAAGCATGAGGATCACCCTTAAAAACCAAGGCAACGATCATCACAAGCAAGCCTATACCGCCGCCAAAACCCAGGCAGCTAACGATTAAGGCTCGCATTACACGACCGAAGTATCGGCTCATTCAAGTTCCGGCTCTTGGGCGTCATTTAAGTACCAGCGTATATAGCGAAAAATAACCAATACGGGTGGCAAAAATAGTAACAACTGAACAAGTCGGGCAATTACACGAAAAATGTTTGTCATATAACCTCATCGCTTAGTTCGTCTAATGATTCTACCGGCTCATCAATAGGGATTCCATCTGTATTTATATCTGCAACTTCTGTAGCTTCCAATTCCAATTCTTCAACATCAATTGCTTTAGTCGTCTCATTTTCAGCAGGCGACTCGATTGTTTCTAATTGCGCCATCTTTGCTTCCTGAGCGGCAATGCGAGCCTTTAATTTTTCTGCCTGAGTGCGCCTAGGATAGAGTCGCGCCCGACACTTAGTACAAAAGCAAAAACTGCCCTCAGATAAGTGCGCCAAGTCAGCTTGTTTAAAACCGACCGGGAGATAGGCACGAGTAGCAACCAAACGTCTTTCCAAGCCCTTTAAGCGGCGCTGGATAATTTTTACGTATTCGTGTCGGCAAGACTCTGGTTCCGTCATGTCGCTCCTTTTACCGCCAAGTCTACCAGCTCTCTCAGCGATGCTTAACTACAGGCAACTCTTTTAAAACATGCCCATGCCAACTGATTAGCACAACCAACTGATGATCAGGAGCCACTGTAGTCGGACAGGAGAAATACAAAGTACGCTCAGCCTGAGACGGCAGTGGCGGAGAATTCACCGTTGCTACAGGCAAGCTGACCGTTCCACAAGACCGTCTGGTTGTTTTATCGAAAAACACAACACTCAAACTGAGATCGGAAGCAGGGTTAGCGCTTATGTTTTTGATATTGACTTCCCCTTCCGGCGTTAAGCTTCCACGCGCCAGCCAAATGCGTGAACTTAAAAGAGCAACTTTTGGTCCTTGCGGATCATTTAACAACTCAGCCGGTTCTTTTTTACCTTGGGCTTTTAGAACAAGAGCAATCATTTCGCCTACCCGCTCGGCATGTCCTTTTACTGAAGCTGCTTCATCCACTTTGCCTTGTTGACTTAACTCTCGGCTCCAAGACAAAAGCACTTCCTTCAATTTCGACAAAAGATGCAAGTCATTGTCACGCAGGGCACAAGCATCTTCCAAAGCCCGAACGGCTCCGGCTTTGTTATTCAACTTCAATTGAAGGGCTGCAAGTAATTGGAAATTTTCCACACTTCCTTCTTGAGCGGTTAACTCAATTAAGGTGTCTCTAGCCTTTTCGTAGTCCTTGCGAAGCACATAAAGGTCCACAAGACGATGCCGTGCCTCTAAGTTATTGGGATCTGTTGCCACCACATGCCTGTAATTCTCTACAGCCAAATCCCATTTTTTCTGACGAACATAAATGGTCGCTAAATCCATGTGTGTTACTGGATCGTCTTGCGCGGCAAGCGATCTATTGAGAAGAGATACAGCTTTTTCTATATCTTGCTCTTTCAATTCGGCATTCGCTGCAAGCTCTCGAAGATATTCCCCTAATCGCCTATTGATAAGATTTTTTCTTTGCTCTTTGAGATTCGGCTCCAGTTTAAGCACAGTTTCCAATCTCTCGACAGCGCGTTGCAAGTCGCCTTTTACCGCTTCGGAATGAGCCCAGCTTATGTACAGTTCTCCGCGCGCATCAGCCAACTCGTTGTCAGTCTGAGCATCAGCACCTAAAAGATCAAATAATTTGCCGGCTTCCGCATAGTCGTTATGCCTTTTGTAATATTCCGAAAATGCCAAAATCATCGGAGCCAACTTATAGGCAGGCAGATGCAAATGCAAAGCGGTATCAAGGGCCGTGCGTCCTTCGGCAATACGATCGCAACTTAGATATCCCTGCGCCAGCCAAGGCAAAAGAGACGGATCATCCGGATTATTTCTGGCAAGTTCTTCCAAAACAGGCAAAGCTCTTGCCGCTTTACCAGCGTGAATGTCCTTGACGGCCTTGTTCAGAGGGGTGTCTTTAGCCTTCTGGTAAAGGAAAAATAGGACTGCCGCCAATAGCAAAACTACAAGGACGACGGATCCTCCTTTTAGATATGCTTTCTTGGCAGCTAACGGATACACGGAAATTAGAGTCCTAAATTTATAGTTTCAAAAAACCATTTGCGCTGGGGTTATAATAACCCTTTGTTATGAAACCTGAAATTAACCTGACACCTACTTGCTCCTTTTTCGAGCTGAACCATACGGATGGTCCAATTACCGGACGAACCTGGGGAACAGCTTCAGACAGCCCGGCAATTGTGCTTCTAGTTCACGGACTGGGTGCGCACAGTGGTTGGTTTGAAGCAATTGGCAGGCGACTGAAAGTCCGTGGACTGTATGCCGTCGCCTACGATCAAGTTGGTTTTGGCAAAAGAGCCTCACAGGAATTTCAAGGATATGAGCAATGGCTCAACGACTTAGAATTCGTCTACAACCATCTAAAAAACCAGCACAAGGACAAGCCAATATTCATCATGGGTAACAGCATGGGTGGAGTTGTGGCAATGGCCGGTGGTCCAAGACTCAACCCTCAAGGCTTAATTCTTGTGGCACCAGGCTTTGACGGTTATCCGGAAACTTTCAAATTAGGCTTCCGTTTAAATGCTATGGCTAAGGCTCTCTTGTCCCCTAATTCGTTAGTAGACTTGCCTTATGGTTCAGACCTTGTCACTCGCGATGAATCAGCACGTGCTTTTATGGACGCAGATCCTGATGGTCGTTTTGCGCTACCGGCAAAGATGCTTTTAGGTCTTTTGAAATTGACTATCTACACTGGTAAGAATGCAAAGTCCTCTCCGGGACCTGTACTTATGCTGACAGCAGGTATTGATCGCATCGTCAACAATGAAGTCTCGACAAAAGTGTTTGATTCACTTATTGCGCCAGCAAAGAAAAGACGCCACTTCAAAGAAGCCTGGCATGATTTGCTCTTTGATCCTGTCATTGAGGAGGTCGCTGACGAGGTGGCTAGCTTCGTTAACGCCAATCTCACACAAAGTGTCATCAGCAAATAAGCCGGCTTCCCAAGGCAGTTTTGCCTGCGCGGGACTAAAATTTTTATCACAATAGCCATTTAATCGAAAACCTGTAAATTACCCTGTACTAATTCAGGCAAACATGTATATCTTGGCCCTAGGTCACGGGGCTATAATACCTGTGGGTCAAAACCCACCTGCATATGTCACCACAAGAGGGATCAACGTGCCTCAGAATATTGCCAGCATTTTTTACGAGCGGGCCGCCTCGCAAGGCGCCTTGCCAATTGTTCGCTTTAAGGAGGGCAAAGGTCCTTACCGCGACACTAGTTGGGCAGATTTTGCCCGCATGGTCAACGAACTAGCTTTCGGACTGGCTTCGCTGGGTCTTGAATCAAAAACTTCTGCAGCCATATTTTCGCCAACCTCGCATTTATGGGTGGCAGCCGACATGGCCATTATTTCCAATGGCGCATTCTCCATCCCGCTTTATCCAACTTGTTCAGATGCTGATGCTGAGTTTATCCTCAACAATTCAGAAGCCCAATTTCTGTTTGTCGCCAACGAAAGCCTGCTTAAAAGATCACTGGCAATACGAGAAAATCTACCGAACCTGAAGAAGGTTGTCCTCATGGCAGCGCCATCGAGAGGACGCTCTCTATCGGACTTGAATTTGTCCGATGAAGACAGAGCCTTAGTGATTGGCTTAGAAGAACTCCAAGAATTGGGCAGACAATTCAAGGAAGAAAAGCCGGAACTTATTAAAGAGCGCATTGCAGCAACCGGTCTTGAGGATCTAGCGACGGTCATCTATACATCGGGTACAACCGGCACACCTAAAGGTGCCATGATTACCCACGGTAATATTGCCGCAATTCTGGAAGACCTCAAAGTAATTATTCCAGTAGGGGCAGCTGACGTTTATTTAGCTTACCTGCCGCTATCACATGTATTTGAGCGCATTTGCGGTGAGTTTTATTGCATACAGTCAGGAGGAGTTTACTCCTTTGCTGAAGGCATTGAACACATGGCCAAAAATCTCGCCGAAGTGCAACCGACAATGGTCCTTGTTGTGCCGCGAGTTTTGGAACGCATCTACAACAAAGTAAAAGCCGGAATAGATGCTTCACCAAAAAACAAAAAAGCTCTGGCGCAATGGGCAATTAACGTGGGCAAAGAAATGCTTCAATGCCGCTCAAATGCTCAAGAGCCAAGTCTCATGCTTAGGGCCAAACATTATGTCGCGACGCGTCTGGTGCTAACAAAAATCAAATAGAAGATAGGCAAGCGTTTGACTTGCATTATCTCCGGTGGAGCACCCGCAACAAAGGAAATCCTGGAATTCTTCAATGCCTTAGGCATTCCGACACTGGAAGGTTATGGTCTCACGGAAACAACAGCACCTTTGACAGTTAACCGATTCGACAGGATAAAACTAGGCACAGTAGGCACAGCATTGCCTTGTGTCGAGTTGAAACTTGCCGAAGACGGCGAAATCCTTGCCAAAGGAGCCTCTGTTTTCAAAGGCTACTACCGAGCTGAAGAAGCGACTAAAGAAGTCTTTGACGAAGAAGGTTACTTCAGAACAGGCGATATTGGACAACTTGACTCTGACGGCTATGTAAAAATTACCGATCGCAAAAAGGACATCATCGTCAATTCATCAGGCAAAAATATTGCTCCACAAAAAATTGAGGCGATGCTGCGCACAATCCCACATGTCAGTCAGGCTGTCATTTTCGGCGACAAGAAGAAGACATTGGTTGCCTTGTTGACCCTGGACGAGCAAGCTATAAGCGATTATGGACGCAACAATGGCTGGCATTTCGTCAACTTTGAACAGTTATCTAATTTGCCGGAATTGAAAAAATATCTGCGCAAAGAAATTCAAGCACGATCAAACAACCTTGCCGACTACGAAAAAGTACGCAACTTTGCCATACTCAAGCACGACTTTTCCATTGATGGCGGCGAACTGACAGCCTCAATGAAAATACGCCGCAACGTCGTGCGCGATAAATACAAGAAAACAATTGAGACCCTGTACAAAGATGACGCAGAAGATACTACCTTCACCACTCCTGCACCAGGCGTAGCAACCGTCGTATAAAAGGAAGCGAAGCAAGGGTGGCGAGGAGCCATCCGCAGCGGAGCGAGTGACTGTTGCCGGACGGCTAAGCGAAGGTGAAGTGAGTGAAGCGAACGGAACCGGAGCGTTAAAACTAGCTCAGAGCCGTAGCTGATGCAGTTCTGTCTGCTTTATCCAAAGCTGCTACACGCAAGACGCGCGAGCGTCCGGCTTCAAGCACGAATAAAGAGCCGTCACCGGCAAAGGCTATGCCTGTCGGATTGATAAGTCCTGACAAAAATGTCTCAGCGCGACCATCACGGCTAACTCTATAAACAGCGCCTGCCCGTCCGGCTGTTACATAGATGCGCGCAAAACTGTCCATAGCAAGGTTACCGTCATAGCCATCTGCAAAGTTAAAGCTTTCCGGTTCAGTAACTGTGACGCGAGAAATTTCTCTGCCATCAAGCGAGCGTTTAACAACAGCCCCTGTTGCATGCTCAAGAGCCCAAAGGAATCCATCCGGATCAATTAAGAGTCCTTGCGTGCCGTGGCCGGGACCACCCACCAAGACTTCGTATTCACCCAGGCGATCTATTTTAAATATGCCGCCAGTGTTAGATGGGAAATTCGATACAAAAACATCTTCTCTTGTGCCTATCACAACGTCAGCTAGGAATGTGCCGCCGCCAGTTAATGCACCGTCAACCTGCGAAAGAACTCGCA
>JAKFVJ010000130.1 GCA_021732245.1 Candidatus Obscuribacterales bacterium
CCAGTCCTCTTGAGCGTGTGTGATCTGGTGGATCTTGCCGCAACATAAAGTGAGACGATGCAGACAATAGTGGGAAGTACTTGGGGTCGAGAATGCGAGTTAGCCAGAAGCGTTGCGCCGGTTGAAACTTCTTGCCAAATTTGATGTCGCGAATGCAGGCGTTAATGTCGTCCCAGCGTGTCAGTATCCACTGGTTGCTGTTGTCGCTCCAAAATACTGGATCTTCTTCGCGCAGGCGTTTGTACCAAGGATATGGATCTTGAATGAATTCATCCGTCATTGGGTTCAGTGGATCGCACAGTTGGGTTGTTAGTGACATTCGTGCTCCTTTGGTGGGCGGGCGCATGCAATGCGCCCCTACAAGATCCTGCTACGGTTGGTGTGTAAATGCAATACGCCCGTACGAGTGCAGAGAATATTACGTTTACGATTACGACTGACGGGCTGCTTCTTGTCCGCGTTTCATATTGATGGTTGTGGCCAGTGCCAAAGCAACACCGAAGAATATGCAAGTGCAGAAGATTGCCAGACGATGATTGCCACCGGTTGCGTAAGCCATCAAGCCATAGCTTATTGGTCCAATTATCGCAGCGGTCTTACAAGCAAGCCCCCACAGTCCGAAGAATTCTCCAGCGCGTCCTTCTGGTGTCAGCAAGCCAACTGTGGCACGACCGGCAGTGAAACTGCCGCCGTTAGCAGCGCCTGCTAACGATGCTGCAATCCAAAATATTGTGAGATCAGGACTGAATGTGAGTGTCAAAACAGACAAGAGCCATAATGAAAGTGCAATGAGTAGAGTCTGTTTTGATCCGACTCGATCTTGAATTTCGCCAAAAACATAAGCGCCGCCTGTAGCTGTTAAGTTGATTACGATAAACAACATAATTGCATCAGATACCGTAAAGCCCATAACTTCATGGGCAAATACAGATGCCAGCACGACAACTGTTGAAGTACCGCATGTGTACATCATTACTGTTAGAAGAAGACGGAAAAGATCTTGAAACTTTGGCGCATCATTTAGTGTTTCCATCAGACGATGTGTGCCGATTGACCAATACGTCTGGCCTGCAGGCAGCGTTTTTGGTTTTGCGTGCTCTTTAACAAACGCAAAGAAAGGTAATCCAAAAATAGCGTAGTTAATAGCTACAAGAACAGCAGTCATAGGAATGTATTCGGCTGGTTGCTGTCCGGTAGCCTGTGCCCAATCTACATAAGCTTTACAGGCAAGCAGAATGATCAATGCGCCGAGGTGGCTTATGGTGCATCCCCAACCGGAGACACGACCCATATTTTCCGAGGTGCAAATTTCAGGAAGAAAAGAAGCCAGGAAATTTTCGCCCGTGGAAAACATGAAATAGGAAAGGGTGATCAAGGCAAATGCCAGAACAACAGAGCCCGGACCAGTGAAAAACAATAGCGATGTCAAAATGATACAGCCGATAGTCGCTCCGAAAAGCACTGATTTCTTGGCGGCGCTGTAATCGCAAAGTGCGCCTAGCAATGGCGCGGAGACAACCACAAGTAAATTGGACAGACCGACAGCCAGCGTCCACAGCAATGTCGAGGTGCCTTTATCGAAGCCGGCACCCTTCGCTATTACGCTTACGAAGAATGTGTTGAATATGGTTGCGGCAACGACCGCCGGGTAGCCGGAATTTCCGAAGTGATAAAGCACCCAGGCGATAGCTTGGGATTTGTTATTTTCCGGCGACTGAGTCGTAGCCGGTTTTTCCATCGTAGGCGCGCTTGTTGACATGGCTGTTTTCCTAAATGAGTGACTTAGAAACTCCACGGATATTCTACAAGCTTGTGTTACATTCAGTTTCAGTATTAGGTTAAACGGGAAAATTTTCGGTAGAGGTTGCTAAGAATGCAGAAAATTAAGTACCTGGCTCTTTCGATACTGGTTGGCACTGCTCCCGGACTTTGTGCGGAAGCGGCAGCGGTTAAGCCTGGAGCCGTCAAGCCGGCAGCTCAGGTTAAACCAAAGGCTACGCCGCGTGTTTTTGTGGCGGCAACAGATGGCAGCCTTTTTAAGCGCGTGGATGCGACAACCCTGCTGTTTGCAAAGGGCAGTTTGCTGGTTTCGGTCAAGCCGCCTCTGCAGTCAGCTACGATCAAGACCGCATATGGAACTGTTATCGTCCCAGCAGATTCGGTAGTCTATGTCAGCTTGGCTAACGGCGAATTGCAAGTGCAGCATTTGCATGGCACAAGCGGCAGTAATCTTTCTGCAACACTCAAAACGAGTCTCTTCAAAGATGCAAGCGACAAGCCGTTGACAATTGCTGTTGGACAGCACATGCATGGTTCTGTGCCGGTTCGCCAAGTAGATCCGACAACCAAAGAAGCTATCCCGCCATTGCCGACTCCCGTGCCGACCGTAGCTCCTATTAGCGAAGCTGGTCTGCAAGCTACTGGCAAGACCATTACTTCGATGATGAAGAATATGCCTAATCCCGCTTCACGTATGCGATTTGCTTCTGTGACCAAGACGCCTTTAATTGATAATTGGGTTGATGATTTTGATACTGATTCCGATAGCGTTTTCAATGCAACCGGAAGTGATACCACAACAAGTATTGACTCACCTAACGATGTTCCGACAACCGACATTCAACCGGCTGACAGTTTTCAGACAGCGCGTGAAAATGTTCAGCAAGGCGAATTCCAACCGGAAGCCGCCACACAAGATGACAGCGGCTTAGAAGACATGTGGGGACGCAATCAAGAAGGACCAGATGTCGATGCAACAGGCGGAATGTTGGATCCGGTGAGTTCGTTTAACTAGTTTCTTCGCAAAAAGGGCGCATGCAATGCGCCCCTACAACAAGTGAACGGTATTTCTATAGTTCATTGAAGTTGGTTCAGTGTACGTGCGTAGGGGCGCATTGCATGCGCCCTTCATATGCTACGATCACCAGCGTTTATATCGACGCTCGAGGTCACAAACGTGCAAGTTATCGATCGGATAAGTTATCGACTGTCACAAGAACTCACATCGGCAGTCAAATCGTCTATAGAAGATTGGCAGAAGAATAACAAAGTCAAGCGACTTTGGGACAAAGACGCCAGCTTGTGGACAGGGGAAGACGAAGGCAAGTGGCTGGATTGGTTGCACATTACAAGTGATCAAATTAAGCAGATAGATGCGTTGCAAAAGCTTGCCGCTGAAGTCAAGCAAGAGGGCTTCACGCATATCTTGTTGTTAGGTATGGGCGGATCGAGTCTTTGTCCGGAAGTTATGTCGATTACTTTCGGTCAGCAAAACGGATTTCCAAAATTGCTAATTCTGGATTCAACAGATCCACAAGAAGTACAAACAAGGCTTGATTCAATCGATTTGAAAAAGACATTGTTTATTGTCTCCAGCAAATCCGGAAGCACTCTTGAACCAAATATTTTCAAACAGTTTTTCTTTGCCAAAGCAGAAGAAGCACTCGGAAAAGGCAATGCCGGAAAACATTTCGTAGCAATTACTGATCCAGGATCCAAAATGGAACAAGTCGCGAAGAAAGACGGCTTCCGTCACATCTTCTACGGCCTGCCTGGAATTGGTGGACGTTATTCAGCACTTTCCAATTTTGGAATGGTGCCAGCCGCTGCTGCCGGAATTGATGTTGCAAAATTCTTGAAGAACACACAAGAGATGGTTGAGTCATGCTCAGCATCGCATTCAGTTGAACAAAATCCCGGAGTTATCCTGGGCATCATCCTTGGCGTGGCAGCAAGATCCGGTCGCGATAAGTTGACGCTTATAACGTCGCCGGCAATTTATGATTTAGGTGCTTGGCTGGAGCAACTAATTGCTGAATCCACAGGCAAACAAGGACACGGAATTATTCCTGTTGATCGCGAGTCTCTAGGCTCTCCTAACTCATATGGTAAGGACAGGATATTCGCTTACATTCGTCTTGAATCAGATGCTTGCACCGAGCAAGACAAATTAGTAGATGCCTTGGAAAAAGCTGGACAACCCGTTGTCCGCA
The DNA here is from genome assembly GCA_021732245.1 of Candidatus Obscuribacterales bacterium. GTDB lineage: Bacteria > Cyanobacteriota > Vampirovibrionia > Obscuribacterales > Obscuribacteraceae > SBAT01. The sequence goes on from JAKFVJ010000130.1 coordinate 3,993, forward strand.
TTTCTATCCCGGACATCTATCACTTGGGACAAGAATTCTTCCGTTGGGAAATTGCCACGGCTGTTGCCGGCTCCATAATCGGCATAAATGCCTTCAATCAGCCCGATGTGGAAGCCAGCAAAGTCGTCACCCGTGAACTGACCACCGCCTACGAAAAGACCGGCTCCTTGCCCGCCGAGACGCCTTTCTTTGAGGAAAATGGCATCAAGCTTTTCACGGATGAGGTGAATGCGAAGGCTATTACCCAGGCTGCAAGCTCGGACAAGACCCTTGCCGGCATGCTCAAGGCTCACTTGGGACGACTCAAGGCGGGAGACTATTTTGCCCTGCTCGGCTACATAGAAATGAACAGCCAGCACGAGAAGGCATTGCAGGAAATTCGCCACCTGGTGAGGGATACAAGGCACGAGGCGACCTGCCTGGGCTTTGGTCCGAGATTCCTTCATTCCACCGGACAAGCCTACAAGGGCGGTCCAAATTCAGGCGTTTTCTTGCAAATTACTGCTGACGACAAAAAAGATCTGCCGGTGCCGGAACAAACCTATACCTTCGGCGTCGTAAAAAGTGCGCAAGCACGCGGCGACTTTCAAGTGTTAGCTGAACGACAAAGGCGAGCACTGCGTGTCCATCTGACTGGCGGTGTGGAGGCAGGATTAGTAAGATTAAAGGAAGCGGTAACGAACGTCCTTAGCTGACGTCAATGCAGATACTTAGAGCTATTTAGTAGACTTTAAGTTCTATATCTGGCATTCTTGACAGCTCGTGTCTTATCGCGGCAACTTCCCGTCACGGGGAAGAATTGAATTTCCCCGAAGCGATATATCCCAAGGAAGGTAGATGAAAAGGAAAGTTGGCGCGGACACAGTAATAAATGGTGCAATGTCTTTCGCTAATTCACGCGTATTTGCACCATTGATGATGTCGCTGTTTTTAACTATGCTGCTGTCTATGCAATCCACGACTTTCGCATTTTCACTGACAAAAAAGCCAAAGAATGAAGGCGCAGAGGTAATGCCTGCCGCTTCAGATATTCCTGTCCTTGAGTGGACCAATGCTGAGGTAAAACCCAAAGCCGCAATTATTGCGTTGCATGGAGCGACTCAGCAAGCCGGTAGTTTTGATGTACTTGCGAAGCATTTGGCTGAGCAAGGTTATGTTATTGTCGGACTTGATTTGAGAGGTCATGGTCGCTGGTACTTCGGACCATTCTCCAAAGTAGGCGGCAAGGCAATCAGCTACACGCAGAGCGTCAAAGATTTGCAAGCTCTCGCTATTGAAATGAGAAAGCGTTATCCAGGCATTCCACTCTTTTGCTTAGGCGAAAGCACTGGCGCCGGAGTTGCGATGCACGCAGTAGCCGAGCGCAATGATCTATTCGATGGCATGGTTTTAGCCAGCGCCGGAACCCGCACAAATATTTTCAATCTCAAACTCATAGTTCCTGACCTAGCTAAGGGACTGACCAATCTCGATAAACAAATCGATGGTTCACCCTATATTCTGAAATATGCTTCCGAGGACAAGCGCATCGTCAATGAGATGGTTGCTGATCCTCTTTCAAGAAGTTTCCTGAGCGCCAAAGAAATTCTCAAAACACTTTGGTTTATCAACTCCATGCAAGGCGTTGCTCGCAAGTTGCCTTCCCAACTTCCAATTCTTCTTCTTCAAGGTGGACTAGATCACATCGTCAGCCCAGCTACAGCAGAAGCCCTCATGCGTAACATGAGCAGCGACGATAAGAGAATGGTTGTCTTTCCCGACAGCGGACACGTAATGCTCGGCACAAGCTATATCAAAGAACCAATCATGAATCTCGTAACCAAATGGTTCAACGACGAAACAGTCGCAGTCAACGTGAAAATAGAAATGGCGAAAAACCCAATCACTCCAAATCACGCCGAAGCACCGCACAAAGCATTGAACCCAACCGCGATGCTCAACCAGCAACAGCCAGCGACCGCTTTACGCTAATTTGTTTTTGTCCTCTGGTCTTATTGCCCTTTGGTCTTATTGTCTTTTGGTATTCGTAGGGGCGCATTGCATGCGCCCTTTTTTGTTTTAAAGCGCAGCTACCGGTTCCTGCTGTTCTAATTCCGCAATCCGCTTGAAGTCACCCTTCAACGACTTATACAGCCCCTGATACACCGGAAACGCACGCTTATAAAACGCGGATGCTGCCGCACTCGGATTACTCCGCTGCCGAACAGCAACAGTCGCCTCGCACGCCTCTTCCACGC
>JAKFVJ010000131.1 GCA_021732245.1 Candidatus Obscuribacterales bacterium
TCTAAGTCGTGAGCGCGCACACCGAATTCTTTCTGAGGCGTTTGCGGCTCTTAACCTTCAGGGCGCCTCCACCCACTCCATGCGCCGCTCGTGCCTCACTTTCATGAGCCGTGCCGGCATACCGCTACGCACCATCCAGGAAATATCCGGCCATTCGAATTTAGGACAACTACAAACGTATTTGCAGGTGGACCCGGAAGATAAGCACCGGGCGATCAACGTATTGAAGTATTGAATCAGATCCATCTCTGCGTCACTTTCACAAGCACAAGATGACCAGTTGTATTAACGACTAGCCGGCTACGCGCGTAGTCGCCTTGCTGAATTTGTTTGGACGCATTCAATTTGGCTTATTGTGAATTTCGCTAATTTACTTTCGCTTTGGCTCGCTAGCTAGTCGGAAAGGCGCCTTGGTACCGTGCTGGCAAGGTGAACGCCTACCTATGCGACAAGGCGGGTAGCCGCAAAGGTGCCAAGCTGATGGGCGTAAGTAGCTGGTCGGACTGCATTGCTGACTATCCAAGGAGATGTATAGGCAACTAGCTGACTATGCGGCAAGGCGCTTGAGATTAAGTGAGCGCTAGAATGCCGCCTTGCTGAGTATCCGGCTAGGCGGATAGCCGGATACTCTTGATCGGAAAACGGCACTAGCGGGCGCTTTGCGGCGTTTGCTGACTGACCCAAGAACTCAACAAATCTTCCATCAGCTCAGAAAAATCACGCTCATCCATTCTCTGAAGTAGGGCGATTTTCGCCTTGTTCATGGTTGTCTTTCTCAGATAGACGTTGACCTGAAGAAACTCGGTGTTGCTCCGCTTTCCTATTAGCGCTGCCGTCTGTATTGTCTTTTCGACAGCAGGCGATACAGGCACCGGCGACATGTCTAGTTCTGCCACCTTTTTTGGTGCTACGGCGGCCACCGCAGGCTTATTTTCTACTTCTTCAACGGGTTGCGACGGTGCTTGTTTGGCTTGTTGCAATACCTGCGAAAACTTGTTGGTGTTCATTGACTATCTCCTCGCCTACATTCCTGTAGTCTTCCCATGCTTCTTTTGCGTTGCCTGCTTTGATCTCGTGAACTGGAATGCCCGTCAGTGCTGCCTTCTTATAGGCTGCAAACCTTCTAATTTCTGACTTGAATACGGGCAGCCCTTCGGCATGCAAGTACTGCCTTGCTTCTTGTCCATCTCTTTCCGGCCTGGGTGGAACGATCGTGAGCAACACTTTGAACTTCGTTGATTTAGCGTCACGCAGCGCTTTTACTGTCAGCATCAAAGCTTCTAAGGACAGCACATCAGGCGTCGTCGGTAGAACCAACAGATGGCATCCATCAGAAAGAGCCTTCAAGTCTTCGTATTCAGGCCGCGCTTCTGTATCGAACACAATGTGCTCGAAGTTTGGCGCGTGCATTGCAGCACCCATCAAATCAACAACCTTGAACGGTACATCCCCTCGTTCTGCCCATTTCATGACGGATCGATTGGGATCGCCATCAACCAATAGCGTCTTTCCACGCTCGTTCAAGAAGGCAGCAATGTGAAATGCTGTCGTAGTCTTTCCTACGCCGCCCTTGAAACTTGCCACGGTGATTATCATGTTTCTCCTCTCAATGTCCGGCTCTTTGCCTAGTCGCCTAGCCGGCTATATACAACTCTGACTAATTACCTTGCTGCCTAGCCGAACATCCAGTACATACTATATGAACGTAGATCTGGTGGCAAGACCTACGCCGCAAGCGGAATATATTCAAAGGCTGTGCACTGTATATGGTGCCGTACATGGTCAAAGCCATTAGTATCGGCACCGCGGTGTCGATAAAGATTGCTTAACAGCTGGGCTGGAGACAAGAACTAGTTGGACCTGCGACTACGATCCTATTTTCCAACGAACCATTTGGAGAACTTGCTCCAAGCTCCGGCAGGTTTCTCGCTGCTTACTTCAGTAGCTTCCACCTGGACCGAATCTACTGCTGAAGATCTGGATTTGTCTTCCAGCAACAACAGCTTTGCCTCAAACTGCGACTTTTCGGATTCGAGATAACCGTTGCGGTAGTGTGCTCCGGACAGCTCATGCGCGAGCATCTCTATCTTTGCATCCTTTTCTTTGAGCAGCTCATCCTTCTCGTCAAGCTTCTTACACATCCAGGCCATTGTTGTTTGCCCTGAGTGATCAAGTTGATCTGATTGATCAGGTTGATCAACTTCGTCAAAACTGGTGTCATCATCCTCAAGATCTTCTTCTGGTCCAAAGAACTCAGTCTGTCCCGCTTTGTCGGGTAAGAGTGCTGGTGTAACCAGGACTTCGAGCTTTGAGTTGTTCGCGCGTCCGCGACGGCGGTGTTTGATTTTCCCGGACTTTATGTACCGCCGAAGCGTTCCCATTGAATATCCGGTGGCATTAGATGCTTCCTGGACCGACATCCATTCACCATTGGTGGCAGCTTTCTCCCCATCAATCAGCCCACCAGCATTGAATAGCGGCTGAACATTGACGTTTGTTGGATTTGACATGTAGCTTGTCCCTTCACCAAAGTATGGGCTCGGCATCATTATAATGAATAACGGTTGATTACGCACCATCTAGTTGCTTTGATTAGCCACCATATGCAGTGTAGTTAATTTAGATATCTATTTGCCATATCATTTTCCTGTTTCGGGTCTCCTGATCAGTCCATGTACTCTGCATATCCATACCGATCGTGTCCGATAATACCATTTGCTTAATCAGCTTGACCAAAATAATCACCTTCGTGCTTGATACCAAATGAGGTGGCACGACATTGTTGATGTAACCGGCAACTCGCGGTCGATACAGGCATTTGATTACTCAGCTTAAATTGCTCAACCAAGTGCATATTGATCAGGCGTAAATGGTTGCACTGTTTACCCATCTGTTGTATATTCTGGATACTCAAAGTCCAGAAAGCCACACTATTTCAGTAAAAAGAGCTTGATCAATTTGCCCATCGGCCTTAGGATCTGATCGCATTTTACAAAGCACCAAAAAGTGGTGCCGCACTAGAAAGTAAGAGACCGCCCACAACATTTAGCAGAACGATGACGGCAAAGACGTGCGGACACTCCCTTCCTATAACCTCAGCCCCTAGAAAGCGAGTAGAACCATTACTGGCGCTACTACTAGATTTTCATTGACCACTTTACCCAAATCCCCTAATAAGAACGTCGCTTCCCCGGCGATTCCTTTTCAGTTTTTTGGTGGATTTGTGCTCCGCTCAGATCTCCTGCATTTACGTGATTACGTAAACTGCGCGGACTCTTCTGAAACTGAAGTCATTGCCGGAAATGCTAAATTGCTGAGCATCCTGCCACCATTTCAAGAGACGCCTTCTGCACCACTTCTTGAACAGATTTCTTACGCTGCTCGATCTTGGATCGAGCTTTTTGATTTACGTAATTACGTAAATCCCCAGGTCCTCGTATACGCCGGATGGGAGAGCCTCCATGTCGGTCGTTAAACGCGCTGATCTGCAGCTGGTGGTCAAACACTTCGCCGTCGATGAAGAGGGTTCAGTAAAAGCCCTCAGGGCACATCTTCTAATTGAATTGAAAAATCTCATTGCCGCGAAGAAATGGACACATTCGCAGGCTGCAAAAATTCTTGGAGTCTCAATACAACGGATCTCGGAGATAAAGACGTTCTCTACCGAGAAGTTCACCGTTGAACTCCTAGTCAAGTATCTCTACCGAGCCAACAAGGAGGTGACGCTAAAAGTACAGAACCGGCCCGATTGATCCTCAATAAGCAAAAGACACCACTTGGCGGTGATGTCCTTTGTGAGACCAGAACGGATCTCGTTATTCAGTTGTAGATCAGGTTTTCTTGGACGATTTCCTGAATTGCAAAAAGAATAAGCGATTGGTCCGTATAGGTCAACTTATCTCTATTTTCAGAAAGAGAGACCATTACGACCCCAATAGCAGCAGTGTCTCTGCCCGAGGGCAAGAGGCCGATTAGATTTGCTCGCCATAAATACTTTGCGAAGGCTTCGAACACTTCAGCTGAGTTTCTGTCGCTCTTCCACCGCTATGGCTACATATATAAGAACTTCGACGGCGATACTTGGGTTTCCGCCGATGAGCGTTGGGCGCTTACCGATTCTGAGATCTTGAAGGCTGTGGCCTGCGTCCATAACAAGTTCCTCGGCACTCGCTTCGGACGCGCATCACGCTATGCGGTGCTTGATATTGATGCCAATAGCCGATACCACAATCGTGAAAGCGTGCGCGAAATTCAGTCGTTACTGGCTGAGGCAGGGCTCAAGGAATCAGTAACTTATCAATCAAGCGACTCCGGCGGCTGGCACATCTACTTGTCCTTCGATGAACCGGTAAGTAGCCGCGATTTGCGCAAACAGTTAGTAACTTTCCTCAAGCTTCATAACTACGAGATTGCCCAGGGAACGCTTGAAGTGTTTCCCAATCCGGGCGATGCATCTTTAGGCTATGGTTTACGACTACCATTACAGCCCGGTTTTGCATGGCTGAATCAAAACAGCCTGCAAGTTAGCCACGAGCGTTCCGTAGGAGATGCGCAACACGCACTCGATTGGTTTATGGCTGATTTTGCAGACTCCGCCAATAGCTACCAGGATTTCCACCGATTCAAGGCGCACGTCGAACATCGTCAGCAATCCGAAAATCAAGACGCGCAACCTGCAGCTCCAAGAAACGCTGAAGTAATTCCTATCCATTCACGCAAGGCACTTGATGCCACTAATCCCGCAGATCGCTCTGTCATCGATATATTCGGTTTCTCGCCACCAAATATCCTGGCTGACGTTTGGCTACGTGGCCGTAAATACTGCGAAGACGGACTGACCGGACCCTCCCAACGAGCAGACGCCACCAAGGCACTGAGCCATTACTTTTTCTTCGGCGACCCTAGTCGCCAGTTGCCGGCACAAGGTTATGGCCGCCAGGACGAACGGGAATTAGCCATTGCCGAGGTTATCTATGGCAAGCACAATGATTTTTCCGTGGACGTAGCTAAGGGAAAATCGGATGCCAGGGCTCAAATAACTAGATGTGCAAATTGGGAACCGCCGCATAGACGCGGCCAAGAAAATTCCCGCGCTGAATTTGAGCCACCTATTGCGTGGGTCCGCGCTAATGCAAATCGTGCCTTGGCCGCTCGCAATCGCATCGCCCAGGCTGTTGCCAGCTTGTCTGGACAAATATTCAGCCTGAGGACGCTGAGAGCAGTCGCTAAGTGTTCAATGGATACTATCTACAAGAACGCAGATCTCTGGCAGGCGGCCTACGATCAGAACAAGCAGTCCCACTTGGCGAGTGATCCGGGCGAATATAACGCTGTGGTGGATTCCTCTTGTGTTGCTTCTGACCGTCGTTTTGTTTTTGAGTCCCTTCTTCGATCAACTGATCTTGACTCTGAGATCTCTGGCAATGAGCACGAAGTGCTCGGGTCCTGGTACAAACGTTTAGCAGAAGTTACGGACGCTCCTGCAGTAACTCTCACTTTCAGATCGCTTAAGACTGTTATTTCCGTACTGTTGAGTCTTCTTGATGCTGCTCCTACGGCCGCTCAGTATGCTCTTGTCGAGTCCTTGCTGGTGGCTTATCGAGCTGAATTGTCTGGCAGATCAACTCTGCTCACTTTGGTAGAGAGGCCGCCGCCTTAATCTTTCTTTTCGGGAGGTGCCGCTTTTTTGCCGGGTCTGGGAGGCTTCTTGCCTTGTCTGTAATGTCCTGTCGGGTCCAATGTGGGAGCCCAGGCATCCTTGACTGCATAGCGCAGCGCATCGAAGTGCGAAATCGCCGTATCCCAAGTTACTTGATCGAAACTTTCCGTTACCTCTGCAATGCCTCCGGCAAGGGCTTTTATGATCAAATAATCGCTCTCGATACCCGAGAGAAAAGTCATTGCTAAAAACTGTTTTTTGGAATCAGTTTGATGTTGAAAGTAATCGAGTAAATGCGTCGCCTGTCCATTTATCGTTTCCACTCTAACTTGCGTGGCTACCGCGAACGGTGAGGCGTGGATCTGCTGAGACAGAACCCCGTATGTCTTTTTCAACCGCGGCCCCATCAAGTCTTCTGCTTCAGATATGCAGGCCATAATCGGAAACTTCGATTCATACTTATCATAAGCGCGGTTGCTGATTGCATTCATCCAAACTTGCGCATGCTCTGGGCTTCGCAGCATCTTAATCGCGAATGCACAAAACTCAATTGCTTTTCTACGATAGC
>JAKFVJ010000129.1 GCA_021732245.1 Candidatus Obscuribacterales bacterium
TACGTAATATTCGATTGACCGCCCCTGTAGAATCAACTCACGAATTGTCGTGCTTGATATTGAATTCATTGGGCAGTTGATTCGTTCAATTTCGTAACCCGGCAATTGTTTGCGCCACGTCTTCACTATTTCGTCGTGATGTCCGCCGCTGGTATCGCCGGTATCTCTGGATGCAACCAGCAATCGGCACTGACGGATGTAGTCTTGACCGCCGTCCCATCCTGCAAGTTGGGACACGTTGTCGGCGCCGAAGAGAAGGTTGAAGCGCACATCTGGTCCCAGCTCTTCCCTGAGCTGTTTGAGGGTCTCATTTGTAAATGATTTGCAGGGACGATCTGCTTCCAGGCGAGTTACAAAAAAGTGTGGATTGGATTTTGTCGCTTTCTTAACCATGGCAATTCGGTGTTCTTTGTCGAGCACATGTTTCTTGTGCGGTGGATCGCAGTTGGGGATCCAGAGCGTGGCATGAATACCGAATTGCTCGGTTGCGGCTTGCGCAACGAGTAGGTGACCAAGGTGAATAGGGCTGAAGGTTCCGCCATTGCAGATGACTTCGATAGTGCCGTGTTTGCGTTGCAACTTGCGGAGCTTTTTCACTATCCAAGGTTCGAGGTGAGTGCTGTACTTTGACTTTTTAGGCATGGTTTGTCTCCCGAGTGCGAAAGAAAGGAAAGCCGCCGGCAAGGATTCTTCCGGCGGCTTTACGTGTTCTGGGGTGTACTTATTGCTGGCGGATCTTGCCGGACTTGGTGATCACGTAAGTGTCTTTGCCGACTTCAAGAACATATCCACGCTTGCTCGCGTCATATTTGGCATCCAGCTGTTTCTGGATGTAATATTTCGTGAGTTCGGTTTTGGATACGTTTACGTAGTGGCGCGTGACCATGACGTCATAGGTATTGTTTTCGTCGTTCAATTTCAACGGCGTTACCTTGCGTTTGTCCATGTTTTCTTTGTCGAAGTTTTGGATCTTCTCAGTGAGTCGACCAGCATTTACTTCGGGCTTTTCCGCAGGCGGTTGCGGTGTAGGTTGCTCAGGCTTGGGATTGCAGGTGGTCTTTTTCGAGGGGCGCTTCAATTCGGCCGGCACATTTGCAAACTTGAGCTTGGAGTCTCTTGTTGCGTCTTGCGAACGGCAACCATCGATGTCGAAGAGATAAGTGTCACCACTTACTTCAACCACCCAGCCCTCATAGAGGCTGCTGTAAACGGCGTAGAGTTCGCGTTCAACGACATAGACTTCGGTTTCAAATCGAGTGTCGTGCTCATAGTGCTGCTTGGTGTCTACAACCAGACGAGTCTGATCGAGATTCCAGCCAGTGGCGGTGACTTCGCGTTTGCTTCTGTCTTCACTGTCTTGTCCTGATACGAGGTCGTGACGAATACCCAAGTCGACTGCTGGCTTGCTGTAGAGAGGGTCAACAGATGTTTTGGTTTGGTTGACTTTGTACAGTTGGTTGCCCATGTAGAACATCCAGCCGTTTTGAGTCTGTACGTATTCGGCGATTGTTTCGACTGAATCACTAAAGTACTCATCGACGTATTTGCCTTGGCGGCAGAATTGTCGGACAACATGTACGGACAAAGTGCTGCCGTCGAAAGAGACACGACCAATTTTGAATTGGCGACCACCGCTAACTTCGTAGAAGCCGGATGTGTTGGTTGGTTTGCCTATCGTGACGCTTGGTTTGCTGTTCAGCTTGTTTATCTGATATGGCGTCTCGAAACTGAACAGAGCCGAGTCAACCCAAATCATGTATGCCTTTTGGCTGGGCACGAAGTCGGCTGTTGCTGAAGTTTTGATTCGATAAATTTGCTCAGCATCGCGAGTGCCATGACCGTAGGTACGTGTGATTGTCACCGGTGCAGTGGGGCTGCCGAAGGCGACGTCGGATGCGCTAAGAGTGATTCTGTCTTTCTTTTCGCCATCCATCCAACCGACTTTAGAAGTGCGCTCGCCGATGTCTACCTCCGGCAATGCAGGGGATGAGCAAGCGGTAAGCAAACAAGCGGAAGCTGCCACAGCAAAGGTCAGCAGCGATGTAAGAATGTTTTTTCTCATTGTGTTATTCCTTATCTGGTGATTTAAAGAAAAAACGGCCCACACAAATGGCAGTGTGGACCGTTTCGTGATTCCGTTGTGGATTCCGCAATCTAGTCGTCGATTACGGGAATTGGGGGAACAGGGACTTGATCAAGTCCGTATATCGCCCTGAGCCGTTTGTGGTAGGACTCATACCAGTCAGATGCCTTTTGCAAGTGAATCATGGCTTGCGAAAAGTCTTCTTTGTTTGCCGCGTCTCTTGCCAGTCCAAGTTGGCAGGACGCTTTTCGTTCGTCGAGTTTGAAAGCAGCGACCATGGCTCGTAGCCAGTTGAAGTTTGTTTCGTTGCGGCAGATTACTTCCTCGCAATGTTTCTTGGTTTCGGTCACTGCGGTGAATTGAGTTTCGAAAATTTCCAGAGGGTCGTCGACATAGGCTTTACTTAGAAAGCTAAAACCAATGGCCATCAGGACTAATAGAGTTATGAGAACACAGATAATCATGGCAATTACCTGTGAAACTGTTGCCCGCGTCCTCGCGGATACGGACGAGTCGGTTGAAAGTGGTCTGCAATTGCTGCCATTAACTTGTTAAAGGCTGTCAGGCATGCAGCGAACACGGATGATTCTTTGAGCTTTTTGGCTGAAGAAAATGGGTACATTTCGGTTACTCCTGTAGAAGAAATACGGACGGCCAAATTTCCTCGCCGGGAAATTCAGCGTTAAGAGATTCAATTGCTTTGCTGGCTTTGAAATTTAGTTGTTAATCAAAGACCTTTTCTTGTTTATTTAAAAGAGAATAGAAGAACAACTTACTATTTAGTGTTGGTGCAATTCCAATTTCTATTAATAAGTAATTCGAAATACAGTCGTGTTTTCCCCAATGGCAACGCGACAAGTTTGCTAGCGCAGCTGGCCGATGCTAATGTCGAAATGTGGCATTTAAAGCAGTGAAACACCAGCTTGCTTGGCAGCTTTGGTTAGCTTGCCGTCTAAAGTTGCCAAAGGCAGAGATTTGCTTATGGCTAACTCTAAATAGGCAGCGTCATAAGTGGAGAGATTGTAATCATCGGCGGTTTAGAGTATTGACTTCAAATTTGCCAATGAGTTTTCCTCAGAGACAAACGCCGCGCCTGGTGATAGTTATGCTTTCGCCTTTTGCGACCAGATCAAGCAAAGCTGGCAGACGCGTTTTGGCGTGGTAAGAACCGACTTCTTTCATTTCATTAGACCAGTGCACCGACTAGTCTAATCGTATCCCAAAACTCAGGCACGGTCTGAAAAACACTAAGGCGAGAGAAGTTGGCGTAGGTGCGCCAGTCTCTCATTTTTGGCTCCTATTAGGCCCTTGGAATATGTGGTTTTCCGAAAAGAGACAGATAAGAGGCAAAAATGAAAAGCGTCGAAATCGGAAAGTCGCGCCCTGTGCGGGTTTGAAGCTTGAAGGAAACATAATTGAAATTACAAGACACGAGGTTTTGGCTCGAAGATTAGAGGCTGCGCTAACCGTGTTTATGGGACATCCACCACTGAATAACTTTATTTTGCTAAGTTGAATTTCTTAGGGTGGTTTTTATATATCCCAAAACCAAGTTCAATCACAGAGTTTTTATAGCCGCAAAGCAAGCATAGGTACCACCAGAACAGCATTTCTAAGTCGGCAACAAGCCGGTGAGGTATTGCTTTGCGCTTGAAAGATTCTTTGAGTTGAGCTTTGTCACTGCGAGGATTTGTCTATGACCGAAGCGAAAGAAGGAACCATCTCTGACAATCAGCGAGGCCGACGTAAATGCCGTTACACCCCTCAGTCACTTGAAGAAGCACGTGAGAGGTTGGCAATCGTTGAGGAACACGATGCCAACTATACGGGCAATAACCCCAATAAGTACCGCTCCGAAATTCAGGAAGCGCTGGCGGAGGTCCAGAAAATTGAGCGGACTTTGAAGGAGCATGGGTTGTTAGAAGCCACTGAACACGAGCTGGCATCGTTTGCTCTAGAGCGGGGACACCGATATGCAAAGTCTGGCGAGATCGTTGAATACAACGGCAATCTATATCGACGTCGGTACTCACCGCTTTCTTACAGTCGGAGCAGAAAAACCGTGACCAGGTGGGGGCGCTACTGGGATCCAGTGACTCGTTGAACTGTTTCGGATCGATTTTTGCTAATACAACAGGAGGTTTCTATGAAGCTAGAATTTGAACCGGGTGATTGTGTGAAACTGGTTGTCGGGCATAACTGCAAGACAGTGCTTTTGCAAACCGAGCACGATGGTCCAGTAGAGTTCATGGTGGCTCTTCCTGACTATATCGGGGTCACAGCTGGAGAAAAGCCATCTACTACGATCAATGGGCTACATGAGTGCGCATTGGATCTGACCGAATTCCCGTATCAGTGTCTGCGTGTGGACTTTTACGACGAGGGGGAGGACGGGCAAAGGACAGAGATGGGAACGTGCGCTGGCGAAACTCCGTTCGCTGAAATCAGAATTGAGCGTCTTCCTATTAGCGGTACCGTGGCTGACTAGGACCAACGCTAGGGAACTTAATCCCAATAAGGATGCCATTTTCCGGCGTCCTGACTTTTGAAATTTTTCTATCGGTAAAAGTCCGATACTGCGCATTATGTTACGTCCAGGGCTGCGAGCAATCGCAGCTCCTGGCGTGACATGGACATAACCATGCACCTAGCTGTTGAGAACGGATAACTCGCGGGTTATTTGTTCTCAGTCAGCGTGTGCATCGTGACTCAAACACCAATTGGAGAACATATTTATGACTAATACAAAAATTCAACGCATTGAAATGGACTCCTCTTTGAATGGAAGCGAAGAGGAAAACGCGATCATCGTTTACGATGAAAATACCGATAGATACAAGTTGGACCAGACTTCTAAAATGGAGGCGGGACGCGAAGCGCAGACTTTAGGAAAAGAACGAATTGCTATTTCTGATGCTGCCTCAGACGATGCACCTGAGAGATATTCGAGTCCGACATTGATCGAATTACGTATCATTGGTCAACAAGACCAAGTGTCGTCGTATACGCTTAAGCGCGACAAGGTCAGCAGCAACTACTATGGTGGACCTTGGTATTTTTCGTCAGGCCGACTCACGAAGTCCGAAGCAAAGGAAGTCTGTGACATTATTGCGCAAGTGATTGAAGACCTCTAAGTAGTCAGCGCGAAAAGACCCACGTTATCGTGGGTCTTTTCGGCATCCTTACTCTTGAAACTCTTCTACTATTGCATGTAAGACACCAAAAGCCTCATCCAGTGTGCCTTATCGGGTTCATGAAACATAAGGGGCGTTACCGGGCGCCGTTGAAAGTCGGCAGGAGGTTGCAAATGTAAGAGTTGCGCGTTGAAGGAATAGCGAATCACAACGACCCCGAGTCATGCGTGTCCCCGTACCGCGAGGTACGCACGAAGCGTTGACAGGGGCACATGCGGGCAGTGTATTGAGCCTCGAAAAATTAGTCTGGAACGCCGACGCAGTGATAATGTGCGGAAGGCAACATCGACATCAGCGCTATCGCGAGCTGATGTCGAGATCCACGTGGTCTGAGACCACTTGCACGCATGGAAACCTTCTGAACGGAAAACGGGAGATCCCATACTCGACCAGACCTGGCAAATCTGGTCCGCACCGGGAAGCTGACAACGGAGTACGACGGTGATGCACGAGGATGGGAAGTCAGACAGGTCCGTAGTACCTGAGAAGCAGCCGAACAAAGATGATGCCACGGCATCAGCAGCGGAGGCAGTGGAGGGAAGGGACCTGACCAAAGGGAATTCGCCACAGCAAAACACACTCCGGACTCAGTGCCGGGATGGTGTGCAAAGTGAGTTGGAGGCGATACGCAAAGCAGCAAAAAGGAACAAGAAGATGCGGTTCACCGCGCTTCTGCACCATATTTACAACATCGATGTTCTGTGGGAAGCATACCTCGGTATAAATCGAGATGCCGCTGCCGGCGTTGATGATGAAACATGGGAGCAATACGGAGAGCGACTTGAAGAAAATCTGAAAGACCTCTCTGAGAGGCTCAAGCGGGGCGCGTACCGAGCCAAGCCTGTTAAGAGGGTATACATCGCCAAACCGGACGGTCGACAAAGACCGCTTGGAGTGCCCGCATTGGAGGACAAGATAGTCCAAAAGGCGACGGTGCAGGTGCTG
>JAKFVJ010000272.1 GCA_021732245.1 Candidatus Obscuribacterales bacterium
CGGGGGAAGGGGATTACGTCGCGGATGTTGGTCATGCCGGTGCAGAATTGCACTGTGCGCTCAAGTCCTAATCCGAAACCGGCATGTGGCACGCTGCCGAAGCGGCGTAGGTCGAGGTACCACCAGTATTCTTCTGGGTTTAAGCCCTGAGCTCTCATGCGCTCTTCAAGAATTTCTAGGCGATCTTCTCTTTGGCTGCCGCCGATAATTTCACCGACTTTAGGCACGAGAACATCCATTGCGCGAACTGTTGTCTTGTCGTCACTTAGCTTCATGTAGAAGGCTTTGATGCCGGCTGGATAATCAGTGACGATTACTGGCTTCTTGAATTTCTTCTCGGTTAGATAGCGCTCGTGTTCCGATTGTAAATCACATCCCCATGAGACTGGGAATTCAAATGTTTCGCCGCAGCTTTTCAAAATGTCTACAGCTTCGGTGTAGGTTATTCTGGCAAAATCGCTATTAACGATACCCTTGAGGGTTTCGATGACGGTATTGTCGATGCGCTCATTGAAAAATGCCATGTCCGTTGGACAGTTGGTCAAAACATCGTTGAAGATAGTCTTCAAAAATGATTCGGCGCAGTCCATATCGCCTTCGAGATCACAAAAAGCCATTTCCGGTTCAACCATCCAGAATTCGGCAAGGTGGCGGGAAGTATTGGAATTTTCCGCTCTGAAAGTTGGACCGAATGTATAGACATTGCTTAGTGCTAGAGCATAAATTTCCGCCTCTAGCTGACCGGACACAGTAAGATTTGTTGGTCTGCCGAAGAAATCTTGCTCGAAATCGATAGCTTTGTTGTCGCCATTTTGATAGGGGATATTGTTTAAATCTAGTGTCGTCACTCGGAACATTTGCCCGGCGCCTTCGCAGTCACTGGCTGTGATGATTGGTGTGTGGACGTAGACAAAGCCGCGTGATTGAAAAAAATTGTGAATCGAACGACAGATTTCGTTGCGCACGCGAGCAACTGCACCGAATGTGTTTGTTCGTGGACGCAAGTGCGCAATTGTGCGCAGGAACTCCATGGAAGTCCCTTTCTTTTGCAACGGGTATGTTGCTGGGTCTGCGTAACCAAATACTTTTACTGACTCGCTTTTTACTTCTGTCGCTTGACCTTTGGCTGGTGATTCCACAATAGATCCAATGATTTCAACGCTGCTGCCGATTCCGAGCTTCAATACTTCCGATTCATAGTTGGACAACTTGTTTTCGACCAGCACCTGGACGTTCTTTATTGTCGATCCGTCGTTGAGTTCCAAGAATGAAAACCCAGCCTTTGAATCGCGCCTTGTTCTAACCCAACCACAAATGCGTACTTTCTTGCCTGTGTTAGCCGGCTCGAGAGCCTGAGCAACCGTTGTTCTTTCCAATGCTATTTTCCCCAAAGTCATTCCTGTGAATGCCCTCCCGGTCTTAGTCTTCTGTTTATACCAGATCCAGCCTATTAGTAGTAAGATTCTTACGATAGATGAGCACAGCATGGGCTGTGGCTTTCGACAATAGTTACGAACTGATGAATCCCTTACGCGCAGATCATATTAGTCCTCTCGACATGTTCAAAATCGGTGTTGGGCCGTCCAGCTCGCACACCGTTGGACCAATGGTCGCTGCCATTGCTTTCCGCGAAGGCATCATCAAGGACTTGGCAGGTCAAGATAAGGCGGGTTTAAGGCTGCAAGTCGAATTATTCGGCTCGTTGTCCGCCACCGGTCAGGGGCACGCAACTGACGGTGCGGTATGTGCCGGCTTATGCGGCTTGAGTCCACGCTTAGCCGATGTTGATGATATTTGGGCGGCGATGCCGAATCTGCAAAAGAAACCAATATTGCATTTGGATAATTTGACCGTTGCCTTTCAGCCGGACAAAGACATTATTTGGCAGGGTTGGTTTATGGACGGACAACCGCTGCCGCACCCCAACACAATTCGATTTCGTCTTTATGAAGGCGACAAAAAACTTGCTGAGAGGGTAATTCTCTCGGTCGGTGGTGGTTTCGTTGAATCGGTTAATCCGGCAACCGGCATGCGCTCTGCTCCGGCTGATCGTGACGCGCAAATTCAAGTTGCTTATCCTTATAATTCTGCTCAGCAATTTGTTGAACAGTGCACGAAAAATAAATTGCAACCATGGCAAGTTGTTATTGCGAATGAAGAGTCACGCGGTCTTGATGAAAAGACATTGCGTGCAAAACTCGATGAAATTCTTGACACAATGGAAGCTTGCATAGAGCGTGGATTACATACTGATGGAATATTGCCAGGTGGGCTGAACGTTCAACGGCGAGCAAAAAAGCTTTACGAACAAATTAAGACAGGTACTGTTCCTGGTTGGGCTGGCAATGATTTAAGACCATCTGTTTTTGCAATGGCAGTCAATGAGGAAAATGCAGCCGGTGGCCGCGTGGTGACTGCTCCGACAAATGGCTCTTCGGGACTGATCCCCGCAGTATGGCGAACTCTTAAAGAGACAGAAAGTCTTTCACGCGAAGTGATGCAAAACGGATTGATCAGCGCATCAGTTATTGGTGCTCTTGTCAAAACTCACGCATCGATTAGTGGTGCGGAAGTTGGCTGCCAGGGAGAAGTCGGCACTTCGTGTGCAATGGCTGCAGCCGGTGCCATCATAATGCTAGGCGGTGATGCTGGTCAGATGGAAATGGCAGCAGAGATTGGTATTGAACATCATTTGGGAATGACTTGCGATCCGATTAAGGGTCTAGTGCAAGTACCTTGTATTGAGCGCAATGCAATGGGCGCGGTAAAAGCACTAAATGCAGCGTCATTGGCACTGGCTTCTGACGGGACGCATTTGATATCTCTAGATAGGGCGCTAGAGGTTATGAAGCAGACAGGGCTTTATATGAACCAAAAATACAAGGAAACAGCCACAGGTGGTCTGGCGCTAGGCTAAATGGCCGCTTAGGACACTCAAATGCTGGGAATATTGCCTCTATTGCGAGGTTAACCCCATGGTAGATAAACGAGATAATCAACCGGAAGTTGTCGACAAGCATCACGATAAGCAATCTGCTAAGCCACACGAGCAGCAAAGCTCTGAGCTGGCTGTTGCAAATTCACAGACGCTCAATGAGTTGAAGACCATATTTCAGAGAAGCGATCAGCTGAGTTCGGAAAGCACTGATCAGTTTTTACCTCCAGCGGATTCTGTCATTGCTGACGCGCGGGCAATTGAGGGGAATGAGCAAGCCTGGGCGCAAGGAAAAGTGCCAATTGCGGCGGACTCCCACGGCTACCACCAATCGGAAAACATTGTTGTGAAATGGCCGCCCGGCTATGATCCAAGACAACACGCAGGAGAACAATTTGGTGACCCTACAAAACTTGGCAATACGGTCGTGAATATCGCGGAAATTCCACCTGTGCCAGGCAAGAACAATTATTGGAATGCATTGGCAAATCCTTACATTGATGCGCAAGGACATCTCTGTGGCACACCAATGCACATTGAAAGAGGACCGGCTAAGCATTTGCCAAATGGGCAAACGATAAAAGGCGATATCACATATTACTCGAGTAGCAGGGTTCAAGTCTCTTGCGAAAATCACTATCCTCAAAAGAAACATTCTCAAAAAACAGCTGATGCTTAGGAGGTAAATAGACTCATCTGTTGAATTACCTGTTTGGGTTTCTGTCTGATGAAGGACCGGGATCTTGAGCGAAGACTATTCGATCTTGGTCTGCTTAATGCTGATTGAAGATAATTGATTGTTTGCTCATAATTTGCCTCATTGAAAAAAGAAGCAAACTGCTCTTTGAGTTCAGGTGACCTATTTACGTCAGGCCAGTTCATTCGATCAACCCACGCTCCGACAACATGGGGCTCGAGCATTTCAATCAGTTTGTCTGGATCGCATGGTAAAAGTGGAGCCAAAGATGCGTAAACCCGAATCCCTTGTTCACGCAATGTTGTAATGGTGGCAAGCCGACGTGAAATGCTTGGAGCCTTTGGCTCAAACGCACGTCTTACGTGATCATCGTTAGTGGTAAAACTAAATCCGACATTTAGTCTGTCACCAAATTCTTTCAATAAATCGATGTCTTGCAAGATCAAATGACTGCGCGTGTGCAAAGTCAATTTTGCCGGCTGATACTTGAGTAACTCCTGCAAACATTTTCTTGTAAGCCTATATTTGAGTTCCAAATACTGATAAGGATCGGTAGCTGAGCTAAAAAAAATTCGACTACCAAAGACCTTCAGACGATCTTTGGCAATTAATTCAGGTGCGTTGGTTTTGACTTCCAACCAATCTCCCCACTCCTTCACCTCGTGCCGGGCATTAGGAAACTTTGGCACGTAACAGTAAGAGCAGGCAAAAGCGCAGCCTGCGTATGGATTTAAGGAGTAGTCAAAAGCTCCTTCTAGCGAGCCGACCTTCTGTGGCGTCAGAATGGATTTGGCTATTATCTCTTGGACATTCCGCATAGGCGGTCGGCTCGATTTGGGAAACCATATGTATGTATGGTAAACGGGAAGGCCAGTTTTGGCAAGCCCTATTTAAGGACAAAAGCGCATTGCATCCTAAGTCCTTTTCGTCCGGTGTAGGGGCGCATTGCATGCGCCCTTGTCCTTTCGGTCCGGTCGATAGCCCTAGAGACTCTTTAGCGACTTGGATCTGGCTAACTGAGTCTCGGCTTCTTGATAGCGCTGCGTCTTCTTAAGCAGCACGGAATACTCTTCAAGAATCGGCGAAATCATACAAGTGTCTTTGCCGTTGGATTTTTGCGTTATCGAAATAGCTGTTTTGAATGCTTGCTCGGCAGCTGAATACTGACCTTCTTTGGTATAGGTCTGTCCCAGTGCTAGGTAGCAAGATGCAGTATTCCAGCCTTTGGCCAAGATTTGTTTGTAGAGCTGCTCAGCTTCAGCATATTGACCAGTGTGAATATAGCAATGACCTAAGTCATCCATTTTGCTGAAGAGCAGTGGATTGTTTTCGCCAAGGGTCTTCTTGCTTGTCTCTAATGCTTTTTTGAAGAACAAAGTTGCTTCTTCATTTTTATGCTGATTCAAATAAATGAAACCCATGTTTCCATAGGCACGAGCCAGCGCAAGGTGTCCTGGTGTAAGAGTCTTCTCGCGGATTGCCAGCGAATATTGTAAAAGTGGTTCAGCTAATGTTCTGTTTCCGCGCAGGCGGTAAATGCTGCCAATTGTGTCGCAGGCAGTTGCCAGGTCGACATATTTAGTCAGCGTGGCAGCCTTTACTCTGCTGTCCGGATTTGCCAATGCTTTAGGAGCTTCAACAACCTTCTTACCTGCAAAACCAATTAACTTTTGAGTTAGTCTATCGGCTTTGGCAATTTCATTTTGTGTAATTCGAAATTGAATGAGTGATACCACACTGACAATCACTTCGGAGCTGTCAGCGCCAAGTGAAACTTCTTGTGTGCGTATTGCGCGCTCATAATAAGGCTCTGCTGTAGCCGGTTGATTTCTCAATTTGTAGAAGTCGGCAAGCGCCTTAAGGCTTTGCGAAAGGCGAATGTCTTTTGCGCCGAAGGCTTCTGCTTCCTTGAGAGTAGCCAACATACTTGTTTCAGCTAGTCCGTAACGCCCTTCTGCCAGATATTCAATGCCGGCATGTCTATGGTCTTCGTACGCCTGAGACTTTGAAGTAAGTCCTGGTCCGATGGCTGAAGCCAGCGCACCAGGGGCTAGAAGCACCTGCAGGCTCAAAAAACACGATGCCAGGCGTCCCATCTTTGCGTTCATATGAATTGTCCATTGCCAACGACCGGACAATTTTAGCCTATTTAAGATTTGAGATCATGAGCCAGGCATTCATTAGGCTCCAGCCATTTTAATTGCGGCGCAGGCTTGCTCGTGTCCTTGTCTGCCTCTTGAAGGAGCTGAACATCCTTGTTTGCCTTCTCGGCTTTTGGTCCCGACTTCTCTTGATCAAATAACTTAGCTGCCGTTTGCAAATCAACTATTGCGCCGGCACGAGTGCCTAGCTTTTCTCGCATCAGACCTCGAGCGAAGTAAGCATCAGCGCATTTGTCATTAATCTCCAACGCCTTATTCAAGTCATTGAGGGCTGCTTTGTAGTTGCCGGTATCCGCTTCTAGGTACGCAATTCCAAGGTAGGCAGGCACGTATTTTGGATTCAACTTCACCGCTTGTTGAAAGTCCGGCCAGGCATCACGAGTATTGCTCATTTTAATTTCCGTCGCCCCTCTATGAA
>JAKFVJ010000033.1 GCA_021732245.1 Candidatus Obscuribacterales bacterium
ACTGTCGATTTAATGTGCGGAAAAACTACTGGGACAATTCCGGGGTTTTTATTCGCACTTGACTGTAACAAAATTCCAATCAAACACCAAAAAGCGTTATCGGTGTTTGTCGATTGGAGGTAATGACATATGGTCTCAAGACGAGAATTAGAAAGCGGACTGGTGATGCGGGTAAAGTTGTCAGCTGCTGCGAAGCTGGCAGGCGAGAGCCTCGTCACATTTGGCCGCAAAATCAAGGCTGGAGCATTGCCAGCGATTATCGATCCCACAAGCGGACGCATCTTCATCCCTGCTGAAAAGCTTCTTGCTTATCTTAATGGCACACAGTATGCCCATGACCACCACAATAAAGATGCAATTCAGCGGATGGAAAAAGCAAGAGGCGCTAAAACAGCGACAAGGAGGGGTAAATGAAGATTCAATCAACTCAAGCGAAATTACAAAGAAGCGTGGAACACAAGCCTGAAAGAAAGGGTGGTTCCGAGACAGTAACATTTCACGATGCAGCGGAACTCACAGTGCATGTGTCGACTACCGGTGTGGACGGTGGCGACGGTAGTAAACATGAGATTGACCTGAAATTTGTAACAGGAACTAGCGAGCCAGTATCGATCCACTTAACTGCCTGCGGCGATGGTGAAGCGCGCGTGCTGCAACAAGCTTTCCAGTACATGAGTGAGTTTTTCCTGAAGCACGGATTTCATAGGTCTATATAAGAGTATGCCCACAATAAAAAAGCCACTTCCGACTGGAATCGGAAAGTGGCGTAAATGGAGTAACTGGATATGACTATTGTCTCCTCTGATAGAGGAACCGTCAACTTTGCTGCAATTCCCGACAAGCTGCAGATGCGACAGCAGTGGGTAATGTGGCGGTACGAAAAGCATGGCAGAAAAAAGCCGACGAAGGTACCTTATCAGGTCGATGGTAAGTGCAAAGCAAAAAGCAATGATCCCACAACGTGGTCTGACTTTGCTGCATGTCATATACCCTTTGCATTGGGCGGATTTGACGGTATTGGTTTTGTCTTTGCTAAGGGCGATCATTTTACTGGCATCGACTTGGATAATTGCTATGACAATCAGGGGCAACTAGAACCTTGGGCACAGGCAATAATTGACAGATTCGCTGATACATATATTGAAAAATCACCATCTAAAAATGGGCTTCATATCTGGTGTGTCGGGCGTCCGCTTAAAACCGGGGAAAAGAAATGGAAGAAGCAAGGCACTGATGAAGAGCAGGGAATAGAAATTTATGACTATACATCGCCGAGGTATTTCACTGTTACAGGCGATGTTATTAGCGGAGGGGAAATCGTTAATTGCCAGGGAGCTCTTGAATGGGTGTATCAAGTGCATTTTGCCGAGCAGTATGCTGAACCCAAGCAAATACGTTTTTCAAATGGACAGGTTGATATAGAGCTTGTTCGTACTGCCCTGTCCTTTATTCCGGCTGATGACTATAAGGTCTGGATCGACGTTGGAATGGCCCTAAAGGCTGAGGGGTTTGACATCGATATTTGGGATAAGTGGTCTCAGAAGTCAACCAACAAATATGTGCCCGCTGTGTGTGCTGAGAAGTGGAAAACGTTCAACGGTAACCGGATCGGTATAGCTACTGTCTTTTACCTTGCCAAGCAAAACGGTTTTGTTTTTCCAGTTGGACACTCTAAGGTAGAAAACCTTACACCTTCGGTGGCTATATCAACCATCACAGCCCCGGAGCTAATGAAAAAACAATTCACGGAACCACGCTGGGCGATTAAGCCAATTTTGCCAGAAGGGCTCACAATCATTGCCGGATCTCCAAAAGTAGGAAAGTCTTGGATGTCCTATAGCTTAGCCTGCGCAGTTGCTACCGGTGGCAAAGCCCTAGGTGTTTTTCAAGCTAGCCAGGGTGAAGTCTTATACCTAGCCCTAGAGGACAGCCAGAGAAGGCTCCAGGCTAGACTGAGTAAGCTATCGGCTGGAGACGATGGCTCTGTTTCAAGCAAGCTAATGCTGTCTTGTGATATTCCCAGGTTTGACGAGGGAGGACTTAAAACACTTGAGCATTGGCTTGATGCGCACCCTGAATGTCGTTTAGTAATAATTGATACTCTAGGTCGATTTAGTCCAGAGCCGAATGGAAAAATGAATGCTTATGACAATGATTACAGAGTTTTGGCACAGATGCAGAAGCTCGCTATTACACGACAAATAGCTCTTGTTTTTATTACTCATCTTCGAAAACAAACATCAAGCGATCCAATAGAACAGGTTATGGGCAGCACAGGCATTACAGGTGCTGCTGATGCAATCTGGCTTCTAAAGCGGGGGCGAGGTGAAGTAAATGGCACGCTTATCATCACAGGGCGCGATGTTGAAGAACAAGAATTGGCAGTGCAATTAAACAAAGACACATGTCACTGGGTTGCTTTGGGTGATGCGGTTAAGTACGCATTGGGTAATGAGCGATTGGAAGTTTTTGAGTACCTTGGAGCTGCAAGTAAACCAGTTGGACCGAAGGAAGTTGCGCAAGCATTGGGACGAAAAGAGGGCAATATCAAAAATTTGATGCATCGGATGCACCAAGCCGGACAAATTAGTAAATCAGATCGTGGAAAATACTTTGTGCTGAACCCAGCCGATTACTTTGATGACTTTGTACCCGAGATCCAGACCAGCACGGAATGCTAGAGGATATCCATGATAATTACCTTCAATTACTTTGGGTGACAAGGTAACCAAAGTAATCGAAGGTAATCGATAGGAGGATTCCATCGAAGGCTCTCGGGGATGGCATTAAGAAGCGAAGTAACCAAGGTAATCGAGAACTATCTTTTCAATAAAAGATAATCCGATCATCAGTTTAATCAGTGGCTGCTTTCCATCTGGCAGCTTCCAACTTTCTAGCTTCGGACAGGTCTGCTTCAATTTGAGGCGCTCTCTCAATCAACATTTGTTTCCAATCTCTGACATCTACATCAGCATTGACTGGTTGAAGCGATTGAATTGGCTTTCCCCAAGCTCTATCTAAAAGAGCGCCTGCGGCAGAAACACGAGCATTTGGCGAAGCACCTTTATCATTGCAAATCTCGACCAATGTGGCTAATGCTTCCGCAGTATGCTGCTTAGCCAGGTCAGAAATTAAATAAGAAGCTTTTGGTCTCCCATTAGGATTGCCACTCTGCCCCTTCTTCCATAAGTAATCTCTCGTTTCTTTTGTGGCTGTATTCTTCGAATTATTACCAAGTGGTACCACGTTGCCTGTCAGCACAGGTATTGATGTTATAGCCTCATCCTCCAAGGTAGGTAGCGGTTTAGTCATTCGGGTGTCTCCTGCTTAAATAATGCGCCTCCATTATATGTCAGACTACACACTTCGCAAAACTGTTTAATGGTCTGTGGGCAGTACAAGCAACTAATGTGATTGTTGACAGTTAAACCGGCAATCACGGATTGTTATCGATG
Organism: Candidatus Obscuribacterales bacterium; assembly: GCA_021732245.1. Taxonomy (GTDB): domain Bacteria; phylum Cyanobacteriota; class Vampirovibrionia; order Obscuribacterales; family Obscuribacteraceae; genus SBAT01. The sequence goes on from JAKFVJ010000033.1 coordinate 3,456, forward strand.
AACTGCTTGAAGTTTGCAAGCACAACGTCAGTAATTTGTAGCGATGTTTATCTTAGTACTCTGCCTGGCTCTACCTGCTACATCGCCTAATCGTAAATAAGCATCTTCTAGCCAGTCTGGATGCTCTCTAATACGCTGTGAAAGTATCGTCAAAGACTTTATCCCACAATAATATCGACTCAGGATGATCGCCTTGCAGTAATCAGCAACGGAGTTCTGATAGCGTTCTTGTGCACGATATGCATCGCCACGCTTCTTGTAAATTAGTGCGGTGATTCGATTCAAAGTCTCAAACTGACCGTCTAAAGCTGAAGAGTAATCTTCAATTGCTTGTTCGTAGTGCTGAAGCTCCAGGTGTGCGTCCCCGCGGCTTTCAAAGGTACTCGCTCTTCGGTCGCCGAGACTGATTGCTTTGCTGTAATCAGCCAATGCTTTCTCGTATTGTCCAAGCTCCCAGTAAATGTGCCCACGTTGTACAAATTGCGATAGCGAATGTGGATAACGGGCAAGATACTTGTGGAGCTTCCTAAGTTCTTTCAGATAGTCCCTTGCTTTTTGCTTATACTTTCCAGCCATCACCCTGGAATGACGCTCCAATTCTTTAGCAAGGTTGGCAGCTTTCATGGTATCCGCAGCGAATTGCTGATGGTCTCCTGTGGCATGATATGCGGTGGCCCGCTCTCTGTAAGCATGCATGGCTCCCCACCCATAACCAGTGTCGAGATAATGACGTAATCCACTTGTATAGTCCATGATGGCTTCGGAGTATTGTCCGGTCGCAAAATAAACTGCGCCGCGCTCCAAAAAGGTTACTCCGCACGGCTCCTGTTTAATTGCTTTAGTACATTCATGAATTGTTATTCGGTGCCATTCCAGTTCTTGGGAGGTCTGTTGGGAGCGAACATAGTCTATTGTGCTTGCTGAATCTAGTTTGAGTATTTTTTTTAGTGTTCGTCTATGTTCCCTATTCACCTTCTTTTGAACTTTTAGGATTTCATAGACATCCCACCAATGGGAACAGCAGATTCCACCCGCAATGGTAAGATCCCAGATTGCTTTTTGATACTGTCCCTGGTCTTGGTAAACGGCACCACGGACTAAATATGCCATGGGCTGCAGTCGACAAAGTTTAACAGCTACCGTGAGATCGGCGATGGCTCTGTCATACTGTCCCAGGTTGTTCAATGCTATTCCGCGTAGGACGTAAGACCAGGCGTATTTAGGATCGATACTAATTGCTTTACTGTATTGTTCAATGCTATATCTGTAACTATCAATACCTTTTCGACTATTGAACCCCGCCGCAAGGCAATCATCCACTTCAGCCCATTTGTTTGTTAGCCTGCGCTTCGCAGATTCCCAAAGATACAGAATACCTGCAATGGCTGCGACCTCAATTACTGTTGTAGCGTTGGACTCAACACGAAAATAGACTCCGGCCACGAATAATAATAAGAACAACGCCACACCAAATGTTTCGTATTTGAGGCATCGCCGGAAATGATTTGCGTTTGCAGGCAACTCCCATAATTTTATCGACATTGGTGATTACTATTTCCTTCAATATTCAGTAGTTCGACGTGCTTGCCAGTTTGTCAGTGCATCTGTTCGTTGGTTGAGGATTAGTGAGACTAATGCACCCACAACATTACCTGTGATAGTAACGACCGTCCTGCCGCTGATACATTGTGACTCGTTCTTTTTCTTGTAATCCGTTCTTTATCACTATCTTGATAAGCTCTGGCTATTATATGGATATCGCCAAAGCCTGCATTAGCACGGGTAAATAGTGGTGTTTCCCTCCATATGTGGAGTGGTCACCTGTGGGGTGATAGCGCACTCTAATCCTTATGCTGACAAGGAAAAGAGCTGCCAAGAGGCTTGCCAAGCGATTAAGGCAATTGCGTGAATCCAAGGGACTCAGCCAGGAAGAGCTTGCTTACGAGGCGCGGTTAGGCAGATCCTATTACTGGCGTGTCGAGCAAGGGTTAATCAATGTGACCCTTGAAACACTGGTTCGGCTATGCAATGTACTCAAGGCAGAAATTGTTGATTTGTTCAAAGAATCGTAGCGAAGAGAGAGCCATTTGTTGAGTAAAATCATTAAATTCCAACGATGCGTTTGATAGTTGGTTTTCAGAGGAACACTATATTATTGCCACCTTTAGCTTGGTATAGGGTGAAGTTGAACGTAGGATGTCGCAAGTAAACGCCAAAAAGTTGAGAATGTTTCTTCGGCGGATGCAAGACACTTCGCCAGATTCATTGCTTAAGTCACACTTTCCTCAACCCGTAGTAAGATTCATTGTCGCTTTCGTCATTACTATGTCAGCAGGGGGTATGCTGTCAACAGTTTTTGTCGGTACCCTATTTTTTTTATTCGATGTACTCCTTGTCCCCCAGGAGACAGCAGAATTCTGGACAGATGATGTTGTCTTCATTGCGACAACCTTAACCATTGCTACGCCTCTTGTTATTGAGGCAATATCGCGGATTGGCGAACGCTATGGCTCAGATATAGCTGCGGAAAACTTGAAGAAAAAGGCATCACTTCGAATAGCGTTGCCAATAATGTTTGCAAATATAATCGTTGTAATTTTTTTCAAGCTCTGACCTTTCCCCGATTTAACGGACAGTAACCAAAGAGAATCGCTCCGATCACATAGAATGTTGAAAAGGAGTGACACATGGTTAATCGGAAAAGAGTTAACTCAACTTACACAAAAGAATTTAAGGA
>JAKFVJ010000031.1 GCA_021732245.1 Candidatus Obscuribacterales bacterium
GTACCAGCCTTCAACCGCAACCGCTGCAGGATGGCACTAGGCTCGGCAAACAAGGCGCTGGCCGTTTGCTCGTCAGCAAATGACGGATTAATTGAAAATAGCCCTAAACCCAAGCTTAAAGCAAGCGATAAAATTTGCTTCGGCATTTTTAGTCTCCTTTGTACCTATGCTTGGTTCTACCCAGCATTCGGTGGAGAGACTGTGCTTTAACAAATTGAGTTGAAAACCTTTACAGAGCGACTTGTTAATCAAGCGCCTCTAATAATTCCGCTAAACCGGTATTTAAAAGATCAATCATGGCGCGTAAATCAAACATCATTGATAGTCGGTTATTAATTAGCTTGATCGATTCGCACCACTGATGGTGATGAGGTCCAAGCACAGATACTTTCTCAATATTTTTGGGCTTCTTGATGTTGATGGAAAGATTTCTGCCATGCTTCCAATATTCGAGCAATTGCTGCCTGCGCGTTAGACCACTAGTTGAATCAGGCGCAACTGAATTCAAATAAGTCCACAAGAATGGAGGCAGTTGTTCGTAACTTGGAGCATTGAGTCCCAACGTTTGACCTAATAAGTTTGGCTCTGCGCGTGTATGTCTAATGCCGCCTCGGCGTTCCAAAAATGCCAGAGCCGCCAATCCACCGACCATTAAGCCGGAGACTATATTCAATTGATTACTTGCCAGAATTCGGTGCTTATTTTCAGTTTGCGCCAAGGGACCATCAATAATCATCGATAGAATGCCCAACTGATAAAAGTTGAGATTGTTTGTCTGCGCCACGATGAAGTCGCGTTCGTTTGAAAGCCTATCGACGGCTTGCCGTTCAATGGTAATTTCTTTGTCGAAATGCGCAGACACTGTGCGCAATTCAAGTCCAATCGTCATCACTTTTCTAATTAGTGATGTCTGCAACTGAAGAGCTTCTCTATCGAAGACGTCTAGTTTGCCATTGCGCTTCAATTCCAAATATCTATGTATTTGCGCATCAAGTCCCAACAATTTGGCGACTTCCTCTGCATTTGGAGAAATCTGTGTACCGGTTGCAGATTGAGCATCAGCTATTAGTCGAGTTGATTCATCTACATTCGCAGCCAAGACAGGAGTGGGTATAGCGAGAAACATTCCAACCCCTACTGCAAACAACTTCTGATATAGATTGCCTATATTCATGTTTAGCTTGGCTGCTCCGTTGTTTTCAGGAGATCCAACACTTCAACATGGAATAATTCCAACTCTTTTTTCAAGGAATGCAGAAGTTTGATTCGATTAGTAACCAGTTTGATGGTGTCAAATTTATGCGACGGCATATTGGCTAATGCTTCGCGATTCTTTTGTTTGCTAATTTTGACAGAGCTGACTTTGCGCTCAGCCCATAGCTTATTCAATAACTCGCTTCTTGTTTTTCCTTCTGTTGAGCCTGGAGGAATGTCGTTTAAGAAGTGCGAGACAAAAGGAGAAAAACGATAGTTTTCGGCAGGGTTAAGATCCATTACTTGCGCCAGTCCAGTTGGACCAGTCTCTACTCTCCTCCAGAATCCATGATTAGTCAAAGTTGCCAAAGTTGTCATGGCAGTGCCTATGCCACCAGATATCACGAACATAGTGTCGCCTGTTATAGAGTTTTTCGACAGATATGATTTACCGGCAATAATTCCTAGAATGCCTGACTGAATAAAGTTGGCATCATATATAAGTTGCAGCGCCTTAGCCCGGCTTTGCAATAGCTGGGCAAGCACAATGTGGTAGTTGTAGTTCAATTCTTCGTCGACTCTGTCGGCAGCCACTTGTACTTCAAGCGCCCCTTCTAGAGCCGATTCGACGATTTGTAGTTCTAATTCATCGCGTCTAACGTTTTGAGTGTTGCCTTGACGCAAATGCTTAAGCTCTTCGACTGAAGATTGCAGATTCAAGAGTGAGGTCACTTCGTCATAGCCACTGCTAAATTGCTGACCGCGCTTGCGAGAGGAAAGCAATAGATCCGGATTATCAACGGCTGGATTACGCACCATTTTTAGCAAAGACAACAAATTACGATCAAAATCTTGCACGAATGTGTGCAGTGACCAAAGCAACAATATTCTGGTGTTGAGATATCCGAGGCTGGCTCTCTTTTTGTCGGCTATGCCAAACAACTTTTCTCTATTAGTTGTATCAATGTGATAGTGCTTTTTCCACATTGCAAATAATTCGTCTCGACGAGACTGACTGTCACCCGGCTCAGGGTAATCCATGAATTTCGTAACCAAAGGCGGCATGCCCGAAGTATCTACAGGGCGTCCGTCAACGACGTTGTCCAAAACTTTTGGAGGTTGAACATGACTTGCTTTTGCATACTTGCCATGGATTCTCGACAATGTGGCAATGGTTGTACCAAGCGAACCGCTAGTAGTTGTAAAAACTGCCGAAGTCACAAAATACTTGTGAATTCGCATGAATGGTTCCAAGGTATAGAACGTAGATAACTCAGAGAATACGGCAAGGTTAAAGAGAGAGTTGATGAAAGCCTGACGCCTTTCCTCCCTTCTCGCTATATCGTATGTATATGCGAGTTCCAGATCTACCTTATTACAGGCTTCTCTGACTTCCAAAACACCGCGCAGAATTTTTCTTACAATGATGCTCTTCATTAGGAGCAATTGCTCAAGCTCATCATCGGAAAGATGTTCACGCTCACGCATTGAAAGCAAGCGATCAACATGCGAACGAACACCAAGTATGTCGGCCGCCTGCAGTGCTTCGTCTTTATTAAATCCTGCCGGGCCGTTAGCTCTGTACGCAAAACATGGTGGCGAAGCAACAGCAAAACATAGAAACGCCGAGACAATTCTGTTTCGCAATGACACCATTTCAATCCGCCCCAACCAGTCAGGCAAATTGTGGCACACTGGATCGAATTAGTAAAATTCAATGTTCACATTTTTGCATATACGCTTCATACCCCTGCGTAATCAGCATTCTGCTTTTCATGCAGACCTAAAACAGATTCGCTCTTCCCGCGAGTGCGCATATCGATACACCGGCCATGATATATACAAAGGATTTATCTAAATCGTAAAGGTTCGTCCTGCGGTCCGTCTTGTCCACGACGAAGGCCTGGTCCATCACCACAAATTGCGGACCCCACGGATATTGCACAAAAGATCCGTATTGTGAGATTCGGGAGCATTCCATTCACCACACACGCGTCACCATACACGCGCCCACACAAAAGAGCTCACCGTCAAAGTCAGTTTTTCAGCAGAGCTGCCAGTGCACGGGAAGTGATAAAGCAGTTAGAGGCTACCGACGAATAAAGCAAGCATCAAGATGCTGTGCTACTGATCTTGCTCGACCACTTTATCCCGAATGATCAAAACTGCATGCTTGTAGTTGGCTTCATGGTCATCTTTCGACTGGCGACCACCACCAAGCCAACCGTAAAAGACATGTCCATATTTGTCATTGCCCACCACTTTTGAAGAAGTCCAAAAAGACAATTTCGAAATCTCTCCAGTTAACTTCTGGGAGTTCTCATTGTTGTAATAGAAAGAATCAACTTTGCCATCCGGATTTACACATTCGACTTTGTAAAAACCATCTGGGACTTTACCGTTCAATTTTTTATCTAAGTAATCTACTTCCAAAATCCCAATGGGATTTATGTACTCGGCATATTCTCGAGCAGTCGGTAAATGTCCACCCTGTTGTTTGCAGAGCTTGATTGCTTCATCTTGAGTAACGGACACAACCTTGCCGACATCGTCTCTGATAATGTTACTGTCGTCGTAAAGATCGGTCATATACTTCTCCGGCACTGGACTTTTTTCCATGTAGCTCAACTCATCACAACTACCGCGAAATTCTTCCATTGTCAGCGTGAATTTACCATCGCGAACTCCGTCTTTTGCAAAATCCTTCTTATCGATGGGCTCCAAATAATGATTTGGGTCCAACATCTCAAACGTTTTGGAATCCTTGTAGTAACTGAGAATTGCGTAGTTATGATTGCCATGCAGTCCTTCAACCGTCGGCTTGTCCATACCAGCACCCATAGGTAATTTCTTAGCCATCGACTCCTGCAATATCTTCTCTAGATTCTCTAGTTTTTCAACGTGTGGACTGGTGACACTTGTAAATTTATCGGTAAGCAATTGCATCGTTTCGCGCTGAACACCACCATCTGCATAGTCCTGCAGAGTCTGATCTTCTGTTCGGCGCTTATATTTATCCGACCACTTGTCTCGATTAATAGCCATCGCCGACTCCAGCACACCAGCCCACAGTCCACCACCGGCGGCTCCTGAATAGAGGAGTTGTTCAACGTCGGTTGGTCTGCTTACTGCAATTGCCTGCTTAGTCCAGCCCTTCTGAGGAAAATAAACATTCCAAGGCGTAGTGTCACCAGGTCGTATCATGTCCTTAATTAGTTTCGGCGTTGTTTGCGCCAGTGCCATTAAGCTTGATTGCCAGTAACAATCACCGGAATCACCTTGCAGAACATACTTCGGTTTGATGCTCGCGCTCGGACCATATTCATACAACTTATCAGTTATGAAAGATGCTTTGTTCTGATACAAGATCCAACTGTTGAACACCGTATCGACATCGTCATGAACCTTAGACAATTTCCCTGTATAAGCCGGTCTAAAATCAGAAAAAGCTTGAGCAAGACTTTCTATATCGCCTTGGGAAATAGTCGGCTTGGCTAAAGCCTTCTTCAACTCAAATGGATTGCTGAAGCGTTTAACTTCTTGAATTTTTTTGACTTTCTCGAAAGTATCGAGATCATAGTCATTTTCCAGGAGAGCCTTTCGCAGTTCCGGCGAATTCAGCTTGCCGTCCTTATTGTCGTCAACCGCCTCTCTATCTTTCTGTTTGCCAAATCCGCTTATGATGTCAAATCGTCGCTTCAACGTGGCAACAAAAATGGCATCCAGTCCAGTAAATGATGGATCAGACACAGCCTTGACCAATTCACTCAAGCGAATTTCTTTGTCTGAATCTCTATCGATTCGTGGCAAGTTCTTTTTCCAGAGGTCCATGAGAAGTTGCCCATCGTTAGGCAGACAAGCACCAGTAACCTCTCTTGCAGCAAAAATGGTTTTGAGTTCGCCATTAGCCGTGCGATATCGTACATATGCCTGGTTATCCATCATTGACGGTTGATGAACGACTACGCGCGCATCAATTCTTTCGCCACGATCATTCTGCCAAAGTCCCTCGTCAGGCAAGTGCTTCAATTTGGAATTGTCTGCAAAAATTACTTCAGAGACAACAGGTGCACCATATCTGTATTTCACTTTATGGTTGTTGCTTTGATCGTAAACAACCGTCGTTCGCTGACCGTCTTTTCCTTCAAGTCCACTTACCAGCCCGTCGCGAAAATACACTCGGGTATCAGCAAGCTCTTCCGAGAGTTTCTCTTTTGCCGCTGCCGATTGCGGGTCAATTTCGGGGTTAGATTCCTTGCCGGTCTTATCCATTAATCATCCAGTCCACTTACTAAGTGAAAGGATAATTAGACTGGCTAATAATGTCAGCCGTAATACCCCTAATGGACTCGGCTTACAACTGTTAAGCATTGCAATGACACCCAGTTTGACGGCATTTCGAGCAGGGTAAGTAGCAAGCATGGCTGAAGAGCAATGGTATTACCTTGAAGAAGGTCAACAAAAGGGGCCCGTCTCCGAGAGGTCGCTTTTGGAGATGGTCACCAAGAAAATATTGCCGGCCGGCGCTAAAGTTTGGTGTCCTACTGCCACTCAGGGCTGGGAGCCGCTCAATTCAATAGCTCGTTTTCGTAAGCAGCTCGAATTTGCTTCGCTGTTGCCAGCCGATAGCGGCGGCAAAAGGCGCGCCTACGCAATGGATGAAGTGAAGTCTGACGGCAATAGGGGCATTTGGTCAGACAAAGACAACAGTGGTCCAATGACCACACAAAAACGCGGCTTTAACTTTATCGGTTTAGGTTTGCTTGTTGTCCTAGTAGGCACCTTTGGTCTAGCAATCATGTTCAGATCCGAAGTCGAAGCCAAATTCCCGACATTGTTCGCCAAGCTCTATATGCAAACAGCAGCGATGAAATGTAGAAGCAATGACAATGACGGCGCTCTTGCTGAGTTCAAGCAGGTAATAAAATTAGATCCAATGTTGCCCGAAGCGTACTTTCATAGAGGGGC
>JAKFVJ010000075.1 GCA_021732245.1 Candidatus Obscuribacterales bacterium
ACGCCCATCTCAATAAGAAGCGGGAACTCCTCACGGCTCCAATTTTTCTTAACCGTTGGAGACTTGTATAAATTGGCGCGGATTTGCTTCTCGCCGGCACTAACAATCTCGTAAAGGTACTCCTTCTCGTAATAGGGAGGAGCTTTGACGAAGACCTTTTGTCCTTTTTCTAATTCCATTATTTGGCTGAAACTAGTTGTCTGGCGATAGCCGCTTTTGCAGAAGCTCCAGTTGATTCGTACACCTGCAAAACCTTGCTATCTCGCATAAGTTTCTCTACAGGATACTCGCGGGAATAGCCATAGCCCCCAAAAACCTGCACCGCATCGGTGGCAATGCGTGTGGCTGCATCTGACGCAAAGACTCTTGCAATAGAAGCAATATTCTCTGCATTTTCTCCATGACCAATAAGATGCGCCGCCTGAAATATCATCAAACGGGCAGCTTCAATATCTTTTGCCATATCTGCCAACATGAATGATACAGCTTGATGATTAGCGATAGGTACACCGAAGGTCGTTCTTTCCTTGCCATAAACTACTGAATGTTCCAGCGCCGCACGGGCAGCCCCGACACTTAATGTACTAATCTGCGGTAGCACATACTCAAAAGCTTTCTTAGTCAGTTTAAGTCCTTCGTTTTCTTTACCAATAATTTGTTTGGCAAAAACGATAACTCTATCGAAATTCACGTCACGAAAATCTTGAGCTTTTAAACCCAATTCGCTTCGCTTGTCGGAAATTTTAATACCGGAAGCATCTGCCGGAACAACAAAAGCTACAAAACTGCGCATATCCTCATCGGAGGCAAGAACATAAAACCACTTGGCCCGCGAGGCATTTGCCACCATTTTGCGGGAGCCGCTTATGACAAATTCGTCTCCCTTCTTCTTATAAGTAAAACCAGCCTTGCTTGCACCATCACACATAAGGGCCGGCTCAACAAGCCACGAGGCAAACGACAATTGCGAAGCAATTGGTTCAACGAATTCCGTTTTTTGCTCTTCGGTGCCATGCAAAATAATTGGAGCAATGGCCAAATTGTTAGCTGTAATTGAAAGTGCAATGGCTGGGCAAGCCGCTGCCAATTCTTCCGTTATCAAACAAGAATCCCAAGGACTCAAAGCTAATCCGCCCAATGATTCCGGGACATTGGTATTCATCAAGCCGATTTCAAAAGCTTGCTTGATTAAAGGCATCGGAAATTCAGCCGACTCATCATATTGATGTGCCTGAGGAGCAATCTCATTAGCCGCAAAATCTTTGGCTAATTGTCGGTATTGATCCTGATCTTCCGTAAGCTTAAAATCCATATGTAACACTCCGGTTTCGTTCATTTCATTCACTCCACCTTCGCTAGGCCATCCGGCATTTCGATCTTCGCTACACGACGGCTTGCTCATCGCAACCCTTTGTTTCGCTTCTCTATTCTTAGCCAGCCTCGTCTTCGCTTAAGAATTCATAGTAGCGGCTGGGCTCGGGTGTATCTGTAGGATAATAACCTTATCGCCCGGCGTTAGCATTATTGGCGGTACAGGTACTTCACATAGGATGCGTTATGAAAACACTGGTGGCGCCTTCAATTCTTTCAGCTGACTTTGCCAACCTCGGACATGAAATCAAGAGGGTGGAGGATGCTGGAGCCGATTGGATTCACGTTGATGTCATGGACGGACACTTCGTTCCGAATCTAACAATTGGTGCGCCAGTCGTTAAGGCCATTCGCAAACAGACAAAGTTGCCTCTCGATGTTCATTTTATGGTGACAAATCCCGATCAACTTCTGCTTGACTTTGCTGAAGCCGGCGCCGATCACATCATTGTCCATGTCGAAGCCTGCACTCACTTGCAGCGCACCCTGTCGCACATCCGCTCCCTTGGCAAGCTTGCCGGTGTTTCTCTCAATCCGGCAACTCCGCCGGAAACTCTGCAATATGTCTTGAATGACATCGACGAAGTACTTGTAATGTCCGTCAATCCTGGGTTTGGGGGACAGAAGTTTATTCCTGCTGTGGTGCCGAAAATCCGCGTCATAAGACAGATGTTCAACGAAATTGGTCGCGATGTGCATATTTCCGTCGATGGTGGCATCAACGACCAAACAGCAAAAACAGTTGTGGAAGCCGGCGCCAATGTTCTTGTAGCCGGCAATTACGTTTACCGCTCGGACAATATCGCCGAAGCTATTGCCGGTTTAAAAGGGCAGCCTGTCAGGCGCTAGCTTTCCCTGATAAATGATATATAATCTTCGACACGTAGTTTGTTGAGGAAGATTAGCCATGCGGAAATTTGCGGTATTACTAGCAGCAGTAGCCACATTAGTGACCGCACCGGTATGGGCAGCAGATGCCGACGACGACAGCGAAGAAAAGGAAAAGAAGCCGTCTTATATAAGAGACACCTCTTCCATTGGTCAAAGCCGAAATGGCGTTGTCGCAGCCGATCAAATTCTTGAATTAGGAGTTCTGACACCAAATTCCCTTCAGCTCCAAGCTGAGCAGTCATTGCGTATGGGAAATCTGGATCGTGCGCTTATGGTCTTGCAGCGTTGCGTAGAAATGGCACCACTGGATGTCGAAGCGCGTATGACCTACTCGCAAGCCCTCGAGCAAGTTCTCACGAAACAAAAGAAGCGTGATCCAAAACTATTCAACTTCCTTGTAAAACAATGGTTGTTCGTCGCCAAGAAAGCTGAGTTTCCCGATCAGAAAATGCAGGCTTACAGCAAGCTTTACGACTTAACAGGTGCAGCACCGGGACGTTTTGAAAGAGCGGACAAATATTTAGCACGCGTGCTTCTACCTGAAGACGGTTCTATTCCTGTAGCGTTGAATGCCAGCCATCACAAGAAGAAAGAAAAGAAAGACGAAATCTAAGTCTGACCTTTCCTGAATTTTTTCAGCAGCCAGATAGTTATATTTTTCAACATTCTAATAAGTCCATAGATGATGGACAGTAATCCAACACGGATCCAAATCATAGTGACATGCATCTGATTGAGATTATCCTGCACTGGGCGTGCGTACTCCGGCAGAATATTGTCCGGCATATGCTTTGCTGTTTCTAAAACAAAACCTATAACTACATTGCCGATGCCAAAAACGAACCATGGCCAGGACGGTTTATAGCTGATTAAAAGCGGCACAAAACCAGCCAATAGAAGAAAGTCCGGCAGCCAAATATAAGGTGAACCTGCTGGAATAACAAAGGACAATGCAAAACTTATAAGCCAGATGACACAAGCACAAATGCTTACCTTGTTCATCAGGCGGAAATTGCTCCCTTTAAGAGATTGGCAATTACCTTTATTTCAAGCGGGATCTGTTCCAGCTTTAGTCCGCCGTCGACAATAGATTTTGCAAAGCCGACCTTATCAAAATCACCAAGACCTCTGACGCGCCATAAACGATTGAGGATGACTGTGCGTCTTTCTTGTCCATCAAGATCGCTCAATGTGATTGGAGCGGTGTCCTTATACGGCTGCAAATAACGATTTAGCAACTCGATAACAACTGCCTTTTCAAATACATCTTCAATTTCACCGGAAGATAAGACATGCAAGCGATCACAGGGGCGCAGCATATCCATCACCAACTGTGATTCTTCTGCGGCGTCGTTATCTAGAATAACCACAATCGGTATGTCCACCAGGTCTCTTAAATCTAAATAGCGTCGAGCAGCTTGCTTGGCGCCCCCAACCGGGGCAACTAAAACTGCCGAACTATCCAAATCTATTCCCAAGTTGCGCGTCAAATAGGGAATTAAAAGCGCTTCTGTTGGTCCTTCAACTATCAATAGAAGCTGAGGCAAAAATGTCCCAGGCAATTTATTGCGCCAGGCTGCATATACTTCGCGAAAACAAGCTTGAGCTTCCACGATTGTCTTGGCGTTGAATTGCTCAAAGCGATTTTCAAATTCCTCCAGGCAAGCAACGAAAAATGCCGCGCGTGTATCGCCAAGCCAGGGTCCGTCGGAATTGATCCTAGTAAAGTCCAACTGCATTTGGTCTAATGAATACAGCCAGTGCATCTGCGCTGACTCAATAGCAAGATCTTTCAGCCAGGCATTATTCGATTCAATTTCTTTACCGTCTTCATTTCGCCACCACTGGCAATACCAGGCTTCAAAACTAACAGGACTGTAACGTTCAATATCTTGCAAGGCAAGTACTGCATTCAAAAGCTTATTGGCCACAGTGGTGTTTTCAGAAGTCGCCCCAAAGGCCAAACGGAAAATGCTTTCCTGAACCGTCCGAGGCAATTCCTCAAAAATGCGCGAGTTAACAGCCGGATATTTAATTTGTTTAGCGGAAAGTTCATATAAGCGAGCAACTCGGTCACCGGGCTCGTCAAAGCTGACAAAGCGCTGCAAGCAAGACCAATATTCCTCGGCAGAAGCGGATCTAACCTTGTAGGGCACCCCTAGGTGCCTTATCTCGCCTTCGCCGGGTATTTTCTTTTCTAAAGCCAAAAATCCAAACCACTTAAAAGAATCAGTCTATTTATTATATGGCAAGGATTATATTGTAATACCTATGGCTGACGCTAGTAATACCGCCGGCAATTCTAATGCCGTCATTGTGGAGGGCTCTATTTGGGCTGCCATCTGGCATATGTCCTGGCCTATCGTACTGGATTTTGGAGCTATCGCTCTTGCCAGCCTCTTTGATGCCTGGATTGCCGGCCGCATAGGGGCAAACGCTCAGGCGGCAATTGGCGTCGGCGCTCAAATAATGTACTTGCTGATTATTATGACTAATGCCCTACCTGTCGGCACAAGCGCTCTTGTTAGTCGCTTTTGGGGAGCCGGTGACAAGAAAGAAGCCAAAGAAGCTGCCCGCCATTCTATGATATTTGCCTTTTTCTTCGGCACCGTTACCGTCATTTTTGGCTTAGTCATATGTAGTCCATTGTTGAAGTTCCTTGGAGCCACTCCGGAAACCGAAGAATTAGCCTGGCAGTTGCTTCGATTTGAACTAATATCGACCTTGCCCTTTAGCGTTATGTGGATAGCCAAGTCCATATTTAGAGCTAAAGGTAATGCACGTCTGCCAATGGCCATTACCTTTTTCACTTGCGCAATAACGGTAATAACCGAATTTGTTCTGTGTATATATCCATTTCAGTTCGGCATGTCCGGAATTGGTATTGCCTGGCTCGTTGCTGCACTGATAAGCATGGTCGTCATTCTTTATTTGTTGAAAGAATCAGAATTTGGTGAATGTCTTAACTTCCACTATCTGCAGCCGAAGTACTGGTCATTGAAATGGTTCAAACGCTTGGTCAACATCGGCATTCCTTCCAGCATTCAAGATATGGTCTGGGTTATTTGCAATTTCGCCATTCTAATTATTCTTGCGCGCACTCACGATCCCACTGCCGGTCAAGCGGCCTGGGCTGTCGGCTTGCGTGTCGAGGAATTGCTCGCCTCTTTTCCCTTGTACGCCTTAGCTCGCGCTGCAGGAACTATCGTTGGACAAAATCTTGGCGCCGGAAGACCAGACAGAGCCAGCCGTGCCGGTTGGCAAATTGCCGCAGCCTCAGCTTGCTGGTGCCTGATTATGGCAATAAGTATGTTTTTGTTCGGCAAACAAATAGCCAGCTTCATGAGTCACAGCGATGATGTGATTCTTGATTCCGTCCGCTATCTCCAAATCATTGGTCTGTCGATGCCGTTTCAAGCATTTGCCATAACTCTCTTTGGCGCAATGCAAGGAGCCGGCTACACTCGCTGGCCGATGGTTGCTGAAGTAATTTGTTTGTTGTTCATTAGACTACCTCTGTGCTGGTATCTCTCGATTGAACTGCATCTTGGTTCAGTTGGCACCTGGGCAGGCATGGCACTATCAGTTGTCCTCGTCGGTATTTTGGCTAGCTGGCAATTCAAATCCGGCGCTTGGAAATCGCAAATTGTATAAATCTTGCAGTTAGGTCCAACATTTAACCTCTTGGCTGTGAACTTTTTGTTTGTTTTTCCGTATTAAGAGTAAAGGCACTTACTCTTGAAACAATGTTGTCATATGTTTTTGTGATACAATATCGTTATACGAACAACAATCATGCTATTCGAATGGGATCCTGAAAAGGCCAAAACCAACAAGAAGAAGCACA
>JAKFVJ010000126.1 GCA_021732245.1 Candidatus Obscuribacterales bacterium
AACCGGTATGTGAACGTTTTTCATTCCCGATGACTGTGTCATGCCCTGCTCGTGGTCTCCGCCGAGGCTGACAATAGTATCTACGCCAAGGTTTCCTAGCTTTTGCATACCCGCTTCCGTGGGCGTGGCACCTGAATAAAAATACGGACGATGCCATGTAAACCGAGGCAGATGCTTGTCTTGCCCGTCATGACCACCGGGAATAAAATATCTCCCCACGCCAACGCGCTCTTCTTTTGTAATTCCGCTAAAAGATTTGTGCTTTTCTGCTAACTCTTCAGGTAGCCCCATCTCGACTAACAACTTCTTTGTTAGCGCAACTGATTGCTTAGGACTGAATACCTGCTCTTCAATGTCTCTTTTATTTGTTTTGCAAACTGGCGTACCCTTACGAATAGCTGTGCCTCTGCCAATTGCTTTGGGGAAGCGCTCAATATATTGGACAAGTTTGCCCCGGTCTAGCTCGAGTCCAGGTATTTCCGGATATTTTCCTGTACTAGACATCAAGTATCCACTAATAGTCGGATCTGTCTTTTTAATATCATTCAAGATAGAACCTTCGTAGCCGGTATCAATGACAATTGAATTGGCAGGAATTTCCTGACGCCACAGTGCTGCAGTAGCCTTATCGCCAATTTGCAGGCGGCTCCAGAGGAAATAGCGCGCATCGATGCCGCGATAACGTAATAATGGCACTAATGGATAGGAGTCTCTGCCTAACAGAACACAGGTACTATTTTGGGGAACGAGATTAACAATAGCGTCTGCAGTCTGCTTGAGCATTTCAGCCGTGAGCTTAATGTTGTCGGCGTACCATTTTTCTACTAGAGAATCAAAATGCTTCGCAAGTACTTTCTGTACATCAGGATTAGCTTCCAGAAGATTGCAGCCATCAATGGTTAGATCCAACCCGGCAGGCAAATCCTTGGGTAGCGACTTGAGCTTTGGACAGTGATCTAACACCAGTGTTTTCAGAGTAGGCGGTAGCTGCGTCGGCAGAGCTGTCAGTGATGGTAAGTTAAGAAGGCTCACGCTGTTGAGCCCTGGCGGAAGCACTCCCAACTCTGTTATGTTCTTGCAGCCCTTCACAGTTAACTGCTCAAGCCTAGCGAGGTGCTGAAGCGGCAACTCTGTTATGCTCTGGCAGCAACGCACATATAACTGCCTAAGATTAGCGAGGTGCAGAAGCGGCAACTCTGTTATGTTCTGGCAGCTATTCACAGTTAACTTCTCAAGCTTAGCGAGGTGCTGAAGCGGCAACTCTGTTATGTTATTGCAGTCATACACATTCAACGTCTTAAGGTTAGCGAGATGCTGAAGCGGCAACTCTGTTATGTTATGGCAGATATTCACAGATAACTGCTCAAGGTTAGGATGCTTCTGGAGGAACTGAGCCAGCTCACCAGAGGTTATGCCAGAATGAGAGACTTCGGCAGAGTGTGTCGCTGCATCGTATATGATGTCACTTGCTGTTTTCGGAAAAAATTCTTTCTCGGGACGGTATTTGCCTTCTGATTGCTTGAACTTCTCAAAGTCTTGCTGCCAAAGTTCTTCATAGGTCGCGCCGTTGCCGGCTTTCTGCTTAGCTATTGACTCTACCGCTTCTTTTGTCAGTACTTCATCAGCACTGCCACCACGTGCCACATGCTCCGATGTTGCACAAGCGAGTTTCCATTGATTAGCCGCAGATGTTTCGTCGCCTGCAATAAGTTGTGCTCTGGCATCGGCAAGCATTTGTTTTGCACGTGGGCTTTGCCACCAAGCGATGTGAGTGAGTTCATGCCTTGCTTCTTCGACGTTGCCGGCGTGTACTAGCCGTGTCTTGTGGTTTACTTCAGCACCCTTGTCTGTTATTTGAATTCGGGCAAATGGATATTTTTCGGCAAGTTCATTGAAGCCCGGATCACTAATTTTGCCAAGCCTTTCAGCTGGGTTGCCACGTCCCAGCCACTGATTAGCCTTTGCTATTGGGATGCTCAGTGCGTGTTGCAGGGGAGGCAGAGCTACATTGAGCATGCCGCCGGAAATAATACTGTCAGCCAACTCCTCATTTGTGAATGTAGATTGAATAGAGCCGTCCTTAAGAGTAAGCGGTGCTTTTCCTTGGGCAATAGACCTCTGCATGACGGCACCGAATGAGCCGGTTGCAGCCCTGCCCAGCAACTGTTCAACTACAGAGCGATTTCTAAGCATTTGATTGGACTTTTCGTAGAGACCAAAAGTCAACATGCCGGCAGCGGCATTGCTTAAGCGCGACTCGCCTGGTTGAGTGTCGCGGGCCAGATCATAAATGCCGGCACCGAGTATTTGACCGGCAGACTCGCTGTAAAGGCTCTTTGCTATCTTTGCGCCAGTCTGACCAAATGTGTCGGCAAGTCTTGCTTCAGCCTTTAGCTTATCCAGACCCAGCCTGCCAAGCCCGCCGGCTGCCTTGCCGGCAACTGAATAAACGGCAGCAGCACCAAGACCGGAGCTTAATGTCTGGCTGACATAATTCAAGGAAGCTAAGCTTGTTACTGTTTCTACCGGTAGTGGCGCACATCGCAATGCCGGGTTAAGGTGAGCAAGAATGTTGGAAGGCTCGGCAATAGCCACGTTGTACATGGGATCAAGTACGTTAAGCGTGAGCCACTCAGCGGCGTTGTGGCTATGGACTTCTTTGCTCGAGTCCTTGTCCGGCTGAGCATTCCTCAGCAAATCGCCACCGTTGAGCGTGTTGGACGCACGGGAGTCAACTGTTGGCGGAATGTTGTCTTTTGATTCGATTGCCATATCTGCCGGACACCTACTCTAGTCTGGCTTAACAATACCGATATATTGATGGGATGTCAGTGGTGATTCCCGCAATCCAAATAGCCTTTTCTGCGTAATATTACGAAGAGCTGAATGGCCCGGCAGGCTTTCTGATTTTTTTGGCAAATAGGAGCATGCAACGCCCTAAACAAGCACAGATTACTCAGGGATCGGCGTAATCGGCGCCTGTCAAGTTGTTAGAAAATATGATATACTTATCTAACAAAGTTGAGGTGACTGCCATGACGACAGCAAATGCGATTAGGCAGGCTATTGAAGCCCTGCCGAAAGGGAAAGCCTTCCCGGCAAAGGATCTGCTTCAGATGGGTACGCGCGCGGCAGTCGACCAGGTGCTGTACAGAATGGCCAAGGATAAGAAGATCATGCGCATCGCACGCGGAATCTACATGCGTCCCAAGTGGAACAAGTACGTAAATGCGCTGGTTATGCCTGAGCCGTATGAAGTCGCAGAATTGGTCGCCAAGGCAAGAGGGACAAAAGTCGGGCGCACTGGAGCGGAAGCAGCACATATACTCGGGCTGACAACGCAAATGCCCACGCAGCCAGTATATGCCACTACCGGCCGGACGAGTGAAGTAAGAGTTGGGGACAACACAATTCGTCTTCGCCACGTTACGCCGCGCCAGATGCAGTATGCAGGAACCGCAGTTGGTACTGCAATCGCAGCCATTCGCTATCTCGGCAGGGAGAATGTCACTTCTAAGGTAATTGCTGTATTGGAGCAATCACTGACAAAGGAAGACTTTCAAACGCTGCGGATGGCAACGACTGCATTACCGGCCTGGGCAATGGACAAGTTCTTTGAATACGAGGCTCTCCATGGCCGACGAATTTCTTAGACTGAGTGCTGAAGACCAACGCGAGGTAATCAACGCTGCGTCCCCGCAGCTTAATATCTTGCCTGCTGTAGCGGAGAAGGACGTTTGGGTCTGCTATGTCCTCAACGTCCTGTATTCCATTCCTGAACGAAGACCAATGGTGTTCAAAGGCGGCACGTCACTGTCGAAGGTTTTCAATTTGATCAAGCGTTTTTCGGAAGATATCGATATTTCGATCAATTTCCTTCAAGACTATGGTGAGTCAGTCTCAAAGACTAAAGCAGGCAACATAAGAGAGGAAATTGAGTCAAATTTGCAAGTTTACAAAAAGGAGATACTGGTTCCGGCACTTGACGAACAAGCAAAACAATACGGATTGACAGTTGAACCTGGTGATACCGATTGGGAACTTCACGTCAATTACACATCGGTTTTGGCCACAGTCCCGAGTTATATAAAAACGCGAGTGAAAATTGAACTAAGCGGGCGGAACGAAACTGAGCCCAGCAAACAGCACACGGTGCGGCCCTACCTGCTTGAGAAAACAAGTGATCTCGTCTTTCCAGAAGCGACAATAGATGCTCTCTTGGCCGAGCGAACATTTTGGGAGAAGGTGACTTTGATTCATGCCAGCCTAAATTCGGGCAGTATCGAAAAGACCCCTGAGCGATTGTCGCGTCATTGGTCGGACGTCTCCGTGATAATGAAGACAGAAACGGGTAAACGCGCCATCGAAGATCAAGAACTATGCCTCAGGGTCGTCAATCATAAGGACGTATTTTGGCGAGATGGCAAAGCAAAATATGATGACTGCCGCAACAAAAGGTTTAAGCTCGTTCCAACCGGGAACACGCTGGCTCTGCTCAAGTCCGACTATCAAGCCATGCTTGATTCTGGAATGTTCTTTAGCGAAAAGCCTGCATCATTTGATGAGGTCATAGAAGATATCCGTGCTCTTGAATCCCGCCTCAACAGCTAGACGAGGATTGATCTACCTATCGGCATCGACGCAATTAACAAACGTAGCCGGCAACGTACCTTCTTTGCCATCTTGCGATGCTTGCTTCCAAGTATTCTTAGCTGTGAATACAGCCTTCATAAAAATATCTAGTTGCTCAGGTGTCAGGTAGCGACCACCCTCAACCGGTATGTTAATGCTTTTCATTTTCAATGCCTGTGTGACCTCATCTGCGTAATACTACGAAGAGCTGAATGGCACGGCAGGAAAGTCCTCGGCAGGACTTGTAAAGCCCACGGAAGTCGAACTGGTAGCGTTTGTGTCGTTTGTACTGCTTTAGTCGAATTTATGGTATTATACATACAGAATTGAGGTTGATTAAATGCACAACGTACCAACATTTTTGCCAACTGCTGATGAATCGCAAGCGACGATAGCAATTGCCGCTGCACTACAACCAACCAAGAAAGCAGTAGGACCTGTGCTTTTGCTACCAAATGGGCAGAAGCAATCAATACCGGCTCCGCTTGCAGGCGTTTTAGGAATTGCCGCACAGGCTATGATGAGCGGTTATGCTGTGTCTCTCACGATTCACAGTGGGCTTTTGACGACAAAGCAAGCGGCAGACATGCTTGCCTGTTCGCGTCAGCATGTAGTGAAATTAATTGATGAAGGTAAGCTTCGCGCTGAAAAAATGCCTGGTGGCACACATAGAAGAATCAAACTGAAAGATCTGTTGGAGTTCATGCACAAGGAAGACATTAGGCGTGATGAGCTGATGGACGAAATGGCACAACTTACAGAAGAAGCGGGTGGCTACAACGAGATCCGTCAATGGATGAAAGGCAGGGCTAAGTAGAAATGGCATTTGCCGCGTTCTACGATGCCAATGTTCTTATTCCTCATGAGATAAGGGACGTGTTGATGATTGCTGCATCAACACGTCTTTTCGCGCCTTACTGGTCAGATGATGTTTTTGAAGAGTGGCTTGCCAATTCCGTAGAAAAGAACCTGGCGCCTAAGGAAACTGTTTTGCGCTTTCAGAGCATGATGAACGAAATGCACCCATCTGCATTAATTACTCGCAACCGATATGAGAATCTGATTGATGCAATGACGAATGATTATAAAGACAGGCATGTTTTGGCAGCAGCAGTAATTGCAGACGCGGATGTAATAGTAAGCGCAGACACCGATGGTTTTCCAAAGGATTCAGTTGAGCCATACAGCATAGAAGTACAGACAGCCGATGAATTTGCACGAACACAGGCAGCATTAAGTCCTGGTTTGTTCTTGGAGCAGTTCCTAAGGCGAGCAGCAGAAAGAAACTGGCTATCAATTAATCGTGGAGATGGTCCACTGTCAGCAGAAGAAATAGCTATGTTTCTGCGGGATGGTCCGTCGCAGATGCCACAGACTGGTCAATTCTTGCTGGATCTTTTGACTTAGGATAAAAACAGTTCAGAGTTATTGTGCTTGAAGCACCAGACACATTTGAGT
>JAKFVJ010000421.1 GCA_021732245.1 Candidatus Obscuribacterales bacterium
GAGAAAGCGCTTAGTAGGTAGCGCTTTCTGGTTCAGCAATTACCACAATTGAACGAATGATGTCTTCGGAAAGAGTCATCATGCGCTTAATTTGAGCTACTGATTCCGTCGGTGCATCGAATGTGGTCAGAACATAGAAGCCGTCACGCATTTTGTTGACTTCATATGCCAGACGCTTGCGACCTTTCTTATCGGTAGCAAGTTTTTGCCCGCCGTGAGTCTTGATGAACTCTTCGACTTGCGCAATGACGCGATCTGTAGCTTCTTCGTCCAAGTTAGGACGAACGATGTACATGGTTTCGTAGGGTTTTAGTTTTGTTAGTGTTTTTGTAGCCAATTTTTTCTCCCTCGTGGGCGGATGGCCTGGCAAGCAGGCAAGGGCGGTACCCCAATTAGGTACCGGGCTGGAAATATTAGCATACTTGCGTATTCCCCACATAGGCAAAAGGCAGCCCTACAGTTACATTGAGCAAATTAATGGCTTAGGAAAGTTAATTTATTCCTCATGTTTAACCATAAGTGCCGCATTTCCGCCTTCTTAGCCGTGGCTTTTGCCTTTAGCTCGAATTTGGCCGGCAACTGCCGCGAACAGTGGGCTATGACTCATCCGCCGGGCACGCCGCCGACTGCTCCTGTCTCAATGGGCAGCAATTACATGGGCAACGTCAATCCCAAGGCTATGAGTATCACAGGACCGGAGTCTTTTACGCCGGAGTTCTGGCAGGGACAGCATGTGCTTGATAGAGTGCCTGTCGGGACGGTTTTGACAGGCGTCATTGACGACACGATTTCTTCTGCGTCCAGCAAAGTCGGCGACATTTTTTCCATCACTCTTAGTGATGGTTTTGTAGCATCAAACAATAAAGTCATTTTGCCGAAAGGATGCCGCATAGTCGGCAAAGTATTGAATGTCACTCCGTCTGTGACCCAAAACCACGGCAATCCCGGCAGTATACAAATATCACTGCAGTCACTGGTGTTGCCTGACGGCACCAACATTCCATTTTTTGGTTTCATTGCTCGTAATCACAATATGGAGCAAAACGAGCCACCGCCTGTTAAACAAGCCGGCTATGGATTTAGTGATGTACCTGGATCATTCATGGGCTGGATGGGCTCATTGCCGATGGGAATGGGCGGCTATTCATTTGGCAAAGGCGCTTACATGCGCTCTATGAATCAGGGTAATGAGTATGTGCTTGAGAAAGGCGAAATTGTGCCGGTGCGTCTCAATCGCACGTTAGTCGTGCCGGAAATGGCTCTAAATCCGCAGACGACTGCAGATGGACATATCCCTTATGGACAACCTGTTCTAGTGCCTTACGGTCAACCTGAACCAATTCCGCAAGGACAGCAGCCCGTGCATCAAATGCACGGACAAGGGCAAATGCCTTACGGAAATCAACCTGTTAATAGGAAACCCAATTACACGTCTTCCGGTGTGCCTGGATTGATGACGACAACTCCAATTCAACCGATGACTGTGAAACCACAGATGATGACTGATGGTAGCGACCCTTTTTAATTTATGCTTATAGACAATACAACATTTTGGGTGGTTGGATTCTATGTGTTTAGCGCACTGAATTTGTTGTTTGTTCTTTGGATCCTGAGAGTCGTAGGTAGATCAAAGTTTCGCTCAGAAGAAGGCGATTCTACTTACGAAGTTGGCTATGAAGAAGACTCAGCAGGCAACTCGCGCGATCAAGAGCAGGGCGGCTCAATAACCGGCGAGCACACGCCAAATGTGGTCGTGAGCGACTTCTATAACGTCGGACCGTAGCCTAAGCTTCAGTTGATGCTTGTTCTTTGCTGCCGGACTTGTATTCGGCTAAATGACGCCACCCCTGGTGCAGGATGAGCTGGTAGGCATAGATTTGCTCAAGCCAGCGACGCTCACCTTCGCCCAAATCAGGACGCTCTAAACGGCGTTTGATGTTGGATGTGATATGTCTTGTATCTTCAATGGCTTTTCTGTAACTGCGTACAGGTGCCTTGCGCACTTCCGAGACCATTGTCTGCGGCGCACTGCTTTGAGCAGTAATATTTGATTTTGAAGCAACTTGTGCAGCTAATGGGTGCTGGATGACGTTCTTTTGTCTGTCACCACCACGACGACGCTCTTTGCGCTTAGAGCGGTAGCACTCCAAGCAATCGCGCAGACGCGGATTCATGTGTTCGAATACTTTCGAGCAAGTCTGGCAAGTCAGCGAGTGTTTAACACGACCGCTGCCTTCTTGTCCTTCGGCAACTTCCTCAGATGCTTCTTCGGAGGCAATTTCGGTTGTCTCTTCGCCAGCTTCGGATGCTTCGTCTTCGCTTTTGGCTACTCTTCTTGGTCTTCTTGTACGAGCCGGCTTTTCTTCTTGACCGTCGCTTTCCGACTCAACGGCATCTTCTGTTGTTTCGCCTTCGGTTTTGGCTTTGCTCTTAGGCTTCTTAACTGCGCCTCTTTCGGTGCGCAATTCTTCAAGACGTTCCATCACTTGTGGATTGCTTGTGCCGTCTTCTTTGAGTTTGCGAATTTCTTGCAATTCAGTAATTGCTGCTTCCGGCAATACTTTGATGCCGTTTTCGTCAGTTTCTGTCTCGATATCAAATTCTGCGATGTAACGACGAATGGTTACTGAAGTGACGTTCAATTCCTTTGCTGCTTGGGCAATCTTCGTGCCCTCAGTGGAGGATGTTTTACTCATATTGTGTTGTTCTTGCCTTTAGTTGTGACGACATGGCACCCGCCACGTCTTTTCTAGTGGAGTTAGTTTTACTGTTCGCTTCGACTAGGCTTCTCGTTGAGACTGCCAGGTCGATTAATTGAGCGGCGACAAAGTAAGTCTAACTGTTACTCACCACGTTTGCCATGATTTCAAACAAAATCACGCACACCAAATATTAGGTTAGATCTGAGGCTTTCGATCACCATCCATATTAAAAATTAATCAGTGGTTGTCATGATTTGCGTGAACTTTTAGCTTATTTTGCAAACTGGGGCAGCAAAAGAGCCAATTTCCGGGGTATATCGAAGATGGGCACAGGGCAGCGTGGATTTGTAAAAATGGCTGGGTTGGATAGCAATAAACAACGGCATGTCGAACAGCCGGTGCAAAGCAAAAACGATGCGGGTGCCGATAACCTGCATGTCGATCCAAAACAAGCTTATTTAGAGCATGCTGGTAAGGCTAAAGAGAACAAGCCTGATTTTCAGCAAGCCTTTAACTCGCTCATTAATTCGGCAAATAATGCATGGGGGACGGACAACGTTCAGCGTGCCCATTTGAAAAGCGGCGACATTGATGGTGCCGTCGTCGTGGCTGCTTTGGGACCTGGTACCTACAACGCTTTGCACGAAAGTGGCTTGGACCTGCACAACCTTGGTAAAGGCATCCGTGAGTACGCACAGGTTGTCTCCAAACAGATCGAGGGTTTTCTCCATCCTGGACTACCAAAGGTTGTTACTGACGCCGAGTCCAATGCTAAAACAAATGCGCAGATGGAACATATAACAAGCGCATTTCTCTCTGCCAGCGAGACAATGTGGGATCCAAAGACTATTGCGGACTTGAACATTGATAAACGTGATGCCGGTGCCGCGTTTGCGTTGTACCTGTTGGGCCCTGATGAATACAAAAGACGCGGCCATGATAGAGCGAAACATGATGGCGACCAGGCGATATTGTTCGTTGTGGCTCCAGCCCTGGGATTGGCCCAAGAAGCCAAAGAACAAATCACGAAAAATTTTGCACAGTTCGCGCATGAGTTGTCGGCAAACGCTCTTATTGGCTATGGGCTTGGTGCACTCACCAAACTTGTACCGGGTGCGGCTGTTCCATTAGCTGCACTTGGTCTGACTATGACTGCTAAAGATCAACTACTCGATCCAAAAAATCAGGAGAGAAATAGAGAACTCTGGCAGATTGGTCACGCAGGTGACGATTTGAAAACCGGACAAATGATTGCTGCAATAAATAGAGTAAAAGATCTAACAGGACCAAGCGCCTATCATGCAAGTCTTGCGGCAATTGGCGGCGCGGCAGGATTTAAACCGGGTGAAGCATTAGGAGCATCTGCTCGGCAATTGCCTTTCAAAAATATTCCGGGGATGATTTCATCAGCTAGAAGTGGAATTAGCGATAAATTGGCCGGTGGAATTAAGATTGGTTCCAAGCTTGGTGACCGTCCGGCATTCGCTGCTGCTACAGGCGATGCGTCTCTAGCAAATTTGGAACCTCGTAAGCCAGAAATTCCAAACGTGGCGAAAATGTCGGCCGAAAAACCGCATGCAGCCGACAAAGTTGATGCGGATGCAATTATTGCACCGGCTGAAGCCGCGGCAATTATACGAGCGCCAAAATCTCACGCGGATTTCCAGCGCCTTAAGGAAATTCAGAGGGAATGCTTACCTGGTTTCAATCCACCAAAACCGGGCGACGATGGCAGTCTAATTGCATTAGAACTTCCTGGAAAGGGAATTGTTGGTTATGCCGATATGGATGGTTCACATGTTTATGCAATAGCGGTTTTGCCGGAGTATCGCGGTGACGCAACCAAGCTTCTCTTCAAGGCGATTAATGATCATTGCCGACAAACAGGTGACGGTTGGATAACAACTGCCGCTCGCAAAGATACTGCGTACAGATATCTAATGGCACAAGCTAAAAGAGGCAACATTGAATTAGAGTTGCAATATCAGGGAGTGGGACCGGATAAGAAGCACATTTTTAACACGTGTAGATTTAGGTTTATAGATAAAACAGCAAAACGCTAAGCGGGAGACTCGATATGGGACACAAAGAAGTGGACAAGATCGTTGGAGATATGCAACAAGCACCTGCTGGTGCTGACGACAGTCACAATTTTTCGCAGGTTTACCAGGATCTTTCTAGTTTGAAAAGCAGTGAATCGGCTGCCCAATATCAACAGGATATGGCGGAATTGAATCAAAAGATGCATGACCAGGGCATTTTGCCAAATTGCACGCTCGTTGATATTGATTCACAAAATCCGCAAGGTTTGCAATTTACGGATCAAAACGGCGCAACGCTGACTCGAGATGCTTCTCATGTCTACAATGATCTGGGAGCTTTGAATAAGGCTGGTTTGGACATGGATGATCCAAATCAAGTTGCAGACTTCATGCTGGCTCAAGTGATGGGCGCTAACATAAGTCGAAACCCCGATGGTTCGTTTGATGTAGATATGGATCCGGAAAAGATGCTGAGCATGTTTAACAAAGTAGGCGGACTGTTTGATGGCATGGTGGGAGGGTTGGCAGGTTCTGATTCACCGCAACAGCCTGCCACCGGAGAACCGGCACAGGAAGAGACTGAGACGGCTTGATTTAGCTGTCTTGCTGCCTATAGGAATTTTGTGCTTGTTCGTAGACTTTGCGTAAATGCGAGCGGCTGATGTGCGTGTAGAGCTGTGTTGTAACGACGTTGGCATGTCCCAAGAGCTCTTGTACGGATCGCAGATCGGCTCCGTTTTCTAATAGATGCGTGGCAAAGCTATGACGTAGTGTATGCGGCGAAAGTGATTTTTGAATGCCGGCTTTCTCTGCCAGGCGTTTTACTACTTGCCAGACTACAAGACGAGAGAGTCTCTTATTTTCGCGACTTCTTAAAAGCGATCCTGTTTTGTGCGGATTCTCTGTCAGGTATTCTTCGATAGCTTTCATTGCCGGCTGTCCCATAGGCACCAGCCGTTCTTTTGAGCCTTTTCCGAAACACTTAAGCAGTCCTTGTTTTAAGTCCAGATCAGAGATTTTCAAACTTGTAAGTTCAGACACGCGCAGTCCGCAACCATAAAGCAATTCCATAATTAGACGATCGCGACTGTTGTCTGCCGCTTCGATCATTTTCGCTACTTCTTGCGGGCTCAAAGTCTGTGGTAAACGCTTGGCTTTATGCGGGTTTTGGAAGCCATCTAATGGGTCTGCGGTAAATCCAGTGTATGTTTCAAGAAAGGCAAAAAAGCTACGCAAGCTAGCTAATTGTCTAGTTATCGTTGCAGGCTTGTTCCCGCGCTTCCTAAGCTCGGTAATAAAGGCCACAACGTCCTGACGTTCAATAAGCTTTTCTTGCTT
>JAKFVJ010000206.1 GCA_021732245.1 Candidatus Obscuribacterales bacterium
AGAGGCTTTGATCGCGGTGACGGCAGCGACGATGGACGTGGATTCGGACGCAACTTCGGTGATAACTTCGTACGCATAGATGATGCTGATGCTCTGCAAGGGCGAATGGACAGAACGCCTGACGACTTAGCGCGTGATGATGCCAACCTTGACAGAGAAGCAAATCATCTTTGGAATCAGCCTATGGATAGCCAAAGATCAATGGCTACTGATGGTGGCTTTGGGCGTGTGGCAGGCGACGATGCGCGCAGTATGGTCCCTGAAGGAAATAGAACGCAAGCAGTGTCTCAAAGCGCATTGTCCAATCGCGGCAATTCTGTGAGAAATGCCTTTAACAACAACAATGCCTTTGGCAGAAACTGGTGGAACAACCGTGATGGTCTGTGGTACGGTCCCTGGCTCGATGATGGTTGGGGCTGGGGCGATACAGGCTGGGATGGACTCTCCGGATTCTGGGGAGATGACTATTCTGATGCTCCTGTTGAATACGACTACGGCAACAACATTACTTATCAGGGCAATGATGTTTATTATGGCGGACAAGACGTAGGAACAGCAGAACAGTACTATGATGAAGCTTACACGCTTGCTCAAACAACACCAATTTACTCGGCTTCAAATCCACAACAAAAAGCACAAATGACGAAATCAAATTGGAAGCCGATGGGCGTATTCTCACTTGTACAAGGCAACCAAACTGACTCTACTGAGCTATTTCAAATTGCCGTGGGCAAAGACTATTCTATTCACGGAAATTACTACAACACACTAACCAACACAACAAAACAAATTTCCGGCGCAGTCGATAAAAAGACCAAGCGCGCAGCCTGGACAATTGACGGCTCTAAGGATGTTGTCTACGACACGGGTGTAGCCAACTTGATGAAGGCAGACAGCCCGATACTTGTTCACTTCGGCAAAAACAAAACAGAGCAATTTGAACTTGTAAGACTCAAACAAAACCAGGCGAAAGTCTAATTTATTTCGCTTTCACTGGTTTTTTCGGCTCCGGCTTAGCTTTCGGTTCCTTGCCTTTGTCTACTTTTGTCTTATCCGGTTTTGTCTCAGAACTAGTTTCTTCTACAGGTTCGTCTCTGCCTGGGACAAAACGCCACTTAACTTGTTTACTCACATCTTCTATTGGATTGCCGCCGGATATAGGCAACATACGTACTTTTAAACCGGCATTTAGATCAAGTCGTTTCAAGTCAATAGACCGCAGATTCTGGTTTTCATAAGTGCGAAAATACATAACATTGTTTGCCAGATCTTTTATGAGTACCCATTGCGTGTAATCGCAATGATCAAGATCACCTGCTTTTGCCCGCACATCACCTATAGGAATATCCACTGCATTGAGAATATGGTGCGCAAGAATAACGCCATCGACGGCTTTATCAACTGGTTTTGCAAAATTGACCATTGCAGTAGTTCTCACGAAACGTGAAGGCGGAGTCCAGTCTCCAGGCACACCGAGAAATCCAGCACCTTGTCCTGGAGGCGCCAATACTGTGCCGCGCACTTCAATAGGCGCGGGATTTGCCGGTTTGAGCGTCAAATAGTTGCGCATGTTTATGGACTGCCAATCAAATGGCGGTGCGTTAGTTAAAACTCCATTGGGATTGTCATAAAACTTCTGCTGACCATCAATAAATTCCAACACGGCATTATTGCCCTTTGCGTCGTGCAGAGCAAAATGCATTGTCGAGATTCCGCCTAATTGTTCTAGTGGTTTGCACCAGACTTTTACCTTGGGCAAATTCGCTTTTACTTCCGCAACAGTGGCAAAATTGCCTAAAATCCAATGACCTAAATCCAGTGCATCAAGCGCGATTTTACTATCTTTGGCAGTTACAGTCTGATAAGTGGTGTACTCTGGAAGCCAAAGGGCTCCGACTGAAAGTCCTTTTTCATTCATGCCGTCAATGGCTACATCAATGTCCAGAGCGTCTGCTGCCACATAACCATATTTGGAGAGCCACTTGAGTGCAGCCTTGCCATCAGGAGTGCGTGATGTGCGGTCCTCACCACGAGCATGAACTCTCAACTGAGACTTCAAATCAACTGCCCATTCCATCGAGCGACCAATAATTACCGAGTTGTCCTTAGTCTTAACCTGAAAGTCCGTACAGGCTGCAGCCGGCACATGACCAACAAGAGATAGGCTTAAAAACACGCCGGGCAATTTGCCAAAAACACCTTCAAATGCACGCATAATTGTCCTCCTGCCGCCTATGTACCCCGTTAAATAAACGCCTGAAAGGAATTGCGTGATAAGAAAAGAAATTTTAAGCCGGCGTGGTATGTCATAAGCATCATGCCGAAGAATATAGATTTGTCAGCTTCTGATTTAATCCAACTATTGAAGTTGGAAGAGCACCCTGAAGGCGGCTATTACCGGCAGACTTACAAATCCTATGAGCTTATTCCACGAGAAGTATTGCCGCCGCGCTATGAAAGCCCCCGCTTTTACGGGACTTCTATCTATTACTTGCTGACCAAAGAAACTTGTTCCAGGCTGCACAAGGTTGCATCCGATGAAACATTCCACTTCTATTTTGGTGCTCCTGTAGAAATGCTGCTGCTCTTCCCGGACAACAGGGCAGATACAGTCGTTTTAGGTCACAACATATTAGCTAGGCAACAGCCGCAATACACCGTTCCAAAAGGTATTTGGCAGGGCAGCAAAATAATGCAAGATCCCGACTATCCGGATTATGCACTTATGGGCACAACTGTCGCCCCTGGCTTTGAGTACGATGACTTTGAACTGGCTAAACGTGCAGAGCTTCTAGCCGAGTACAAAGACTTCGAAAAGCAAATACTGGATTTGACGTAATTACTTACTGAACCAGTATGCCGCCGGCGTCCACAATTTTTCTGCCTAGATTTACTTTGTCGTCACGTGAAGCCGGCGAGCGGTCTTCGAACCAGTCTCTGACACTATCAACAACAGCTGCACGCAGGAACGATGTCTCCAATTGCAGGTGTCCATAGCTGCCCAACCAACGTACAGTTTGGTCATCAGATGGCATAGCTGCTGTTAAGTGAGTCACCATATCCGGTACCACACAACGATCAGAGCTGCCTTGAATAATCAAGACGGACATATGAGCCGGTACTGTCTTGCCGTATTTGGCTGTTTTTTCAACAAATTCGTCAGTAGACAAAAGATCAAATAAAGGCACTTGCTTCAAGATAAGTGGGTCATCCAACATTTCGTCGACGACTTCTTTTCTTGCAGATACAAGACTCGTAATGAAATGGTGTAGGTTCAACTCATGGTGCTTATTAACAAGCGCTTTCATTCCAGCACCGATGTCCGCAGGAGACATATACATAGCTGGATTTACTTTCACAGCAGGAGCTGACAAAATCATCCCTGTTACAAGTTCGGGATGTTCCCCGGCTAGGCGCACGCAAAACGTGCAACCGAGACTTTCTCCAAGAACAATAAGCGGAATATCGGGATATTTCTCTTTCAGCATTTGAGCTAATTTGACCAGGTCCGCATAGCTCTTTTCGTGATTGATTTTAGTTTTGTCGTCACCTTTGGTGCTATAGCGCTTCTGCTCATCAAACTTACAGCGCCCAAAGCCACGCATATCCGGTGCGGCGAAAACCACACCTTCACTAGCAAGGGTTCTCGCCAATACTCTATAGCGCCTTCCATGCAGCGTCAGTCCGTGTATGCCCAAACAAACTATTCGGGGCTCCCTGTCTACAGGCAACCATTGATAAACAGGCATATTTAGGGCTTGTCCAAGCTCGCTGTCCTCGACATAAGTAAATTTGCTTGCCATCTCAGGATTAAGCGTGTCCTTAACAGATGGAATGGTCAGCTCAGCGCTTCTCACGCAAGGGATGGCGACAGCCATTAATGCCAGCGAAAGGGCAAGAGACTTAAAGGATTTCATGGATACTCCAGACGAGGAAGCCTTGATGATAAGAGCTGACTGCCACTTCCAACAAGGGTTATTAGCGAAGACTAATCAAAATTAGTAAATTGGTAATTAGGGTAAGAACTAAATGGCGACAAAAGGTCGGCAATCATGCAACGTTTAGGCTTACTTTTAGCTGGTCTTTTAACTCTTAACTGCCTTGCAATTGCCGGCGAGGATGACGACAGACATCGTTCGCACAGACAGCACAGGCATAGCCATTACGTAAACGGCATAAGAAATCTTCGTGAAGTACATCCCTGGCTCTTTCGCGGCGGCGAACCACCGCCTCAAGCATTCGACACACTAAATCAGATGGGTGTTACAACTGTTGTCGATCTGCGCGATAGCGTAAAAATGGCTAATGCAGAAAAGGTTCTCTGCAAACGTTACGGAATTAACTTCGTACATATTCCCATGTCTCACCGAATGGCTCCGACAAAACAACAAATAAACGAATTTCTCAAAATAGTAGAAAAGGCCAAGGAGCACACAGGAAAAGGCTCCGTTTTCGTTCACTGCACAATGGGTGACGATAGAACCGGTTGCATGGTAGCCATATCACGCATGGCCCAGGACGACTATACTTTTGACGAAGCCTATGAGGAAATGCTGCACTTTGGATTTCACAGGCATTTTGATAGTTTAACGACGGCCGTTAGAGAATATGCTGTAAGCCATAACAGAATGACAAGTAAATGATCCTCTCATTTACGGCGCATCGCTAAGCAGGTCCTGCAAGAAACCTCCTGCCAAATACATAAGCACAAATGCCACAATAAAAATGACGGCAGTGATGATCATCTTTCGTTTTCTTTGTCTTTCAGATGCCAGACTGACTCGTTCCAATTGGACTCCTTTAGTCAGCTTTTTAAGATCCGCAATAATCTCATCCATTGACTGATATCTGTCCTCAGGCTTTTTCTCCATTGCCTTGAGAGTAATCATTTTCAAACCGTTGGAAACACCGAGAGCTTGATTGATGGCTGGAGGCGCCTCACTTATATGCTTGTTGGCCGTGTCCACAAAGGTTTCACCAACAAATGGCGGCGTTCCTGACAATGCCGCATACATCACGCAGCCAAAAGAATAAATATCCGATCTTTGATCAACACTTTTGCCTAAGGCTTGTTCAGGACTCATGTAGAGAGGCGTGCCTAATACAACACCGGTCTTGGTCAGTCCCTGGCTTTTTATCGCATCACCATCCTCGGTCAAAACTTTGGCTATACCAAAATCAACGATTTGCACTTTAGTGTGTCCATCAGTTCCGCCTCCGGCAAGCATAATATTTTCCGGTTTCAAATCCCGGTGCACGACTGCGTGCTCATGCGCAAGCGCCAGAGCCTGAGCAATTTGCAGAAATATATTAATAGCCTCCGTCTGTTCTAGAGGCCCATCACGGCGAAGTTTGCGCTCGAGACTAATACCATCTATCCAATCCATTACTAGATAGGGCACATCTTTGTTTATGCCGAAATCATGAACCTGACAGATTGCCGGATGCTTGAGAGAGCTAGCCGATTTAGCTTCACCAATAAACCGTTGGCGCATTTCTTCATCGTATGCGCATTCCTTCCGCAAAACCTTTACAGCAAAATTGCCGCCTGTATAGCAGTTTTTCACCTTGTAGATCGCACCCATGCCGCCTTCGCTTACCTTTCCAATAACACTGTATTGCTCAGGGAGTACGGGCAACTGATTATCATTGTTACTGGTCATGTCTATTTTTCCGTACTATCCTTATCGACAACATTGGTGTCACCAGGTTGAGGCAAAGAAACCTGTGGTGGCAGCGGATCGGCGGTGGTGACTGATGTAGATGAGGTCGCTGGACTCGAGCCAGAGGACGGCTGAGTCGTGACGGCAGAGTTCGGATCAGCCGACAATGCAGGAGAAACAGGCGCAACATTTTCCGTAGTCGGTGTGTCGGGTACGGCAGGCATTGGCGGTACTGGAGGCTGGCTGACAGTTTCAGTGATTGGAGCTTTTTCTTCAGTCGTAGGTGATACTACTTTCGGCATGACTGTGTCTTGCGTGAGAGACATCTCCACTTTGTCTGCTTCGGCATCCTTTTTCAGTTTACGTAATACTTTGCTGTAGGTTCTGAGCGTAACTATTCT
>JAKFVJ010000336.1 GCA_021732245.1 Candidatus Obscuribacterales bacterium
AAGTCAGTGGGGGAATTACGAAGGTGGGTTTAATTTACTTCAAACGAAAAGCCGCTTCTTTAGAGAAGTTCTCGAGGTCCGTTCTCAAGTCTTCATCAGTTGAATCAGAAAGTGTGCCGCCTTCCTGGAATTTCAAATAGTCGGCTTTGCTTTTTAGATCGGCGAAGCGTTTGCTTAACTGCGCATAGTCGTTAGGTTGAAGTTTTCCTTCAGCTTTTGATTGTTTGAGAAAATTGCCCATGTCGTCAAAGACTTGTGAAAGTGTTGGGCGTTGTGGTTGCGCGTTGCCTTGATTTATATAGATGGGTACTGCCCAACCATAGGGCGGCACAAAGCCAGGCGGATAGTGATACCAGGGATAATAGTAACCTGAAGGTGATCGCCAAAAACGATAGATGGCTCCAGGCGTGGTAACGGTGTAGTAGTTTTGTCCGTAACCAAACGGCGTCGGCGTGCTTATTGTGCCGAACGGTGTTACATATTGGCGCCCGTAAAAGCTTGATCCGCCAAAAAAGCTTGGACCTAAGTTGCCTCTGTTAGGATATGTCGTGCCAATTGGCGGACCGTTATCGTCACTTTGCGCCTCAACGGAGACACCTGCAAAACAAGCAATGACCAAAACCAAGCACAGCAATTTCATTCTATTCGAGTTCCATGCGTACCGTATCAACTGCCGTTTTTTGTTTGCCGAAGAAGTTTGCGCTTAGTCGCCAGAGGTCGCTTCTAAGAAGCTTATTGAAAGAGCCCTTTATTTCCAAATCCAGTCTTCCGTCAGGACGCCTAATGGAGCAAGTTGCTTCATAAGCGACAATGAGTGGATCAACTACTGTAACAGAACCTTTAAGAGCGCCTTGCCCGTACTTGGTGCTGATGACGCCTTCCAATTGATCCTCGTCCTGACTCAAAACGACTTCGGCCTTGTCAAAACAGAGTTTTTTCGCTAACGCGTCACTGAAATCTTTGTTATTGGCAAAGAGTTGATGATCGAATGTGGCTTTGTAATTACCGCTTAAATCAACCGGCTTGGCGATGAATTGATAGCCCTGGAAAACGACAAGCAAGAGAAGAACGAGAATTAAGATGCGTATGTTAAAGAACTTGCTCACGAGGTCGCCATGATCTTTGCCGACACCTTTTTCCTTGTACGGAAGCCAGCGGTTCATGTTGTCTTGTCCACATTTTAAGCAATATCGGAAATTAGCTCCGGTATTGAGTGTTTTGCAATTAGGACAAACACGACGCACCGGATCGCCAGGCATTTGTGCCGGCATGACAGGCGACTGCGGGATGGATTGGCGGCTTATCGCTTGAGACATCGGCGTTTCAGTCATAACAGGACTTGGTCTTGGAGCGGAGCGCTCGATTGCTCGTTGCAGAGACTGACGAAACTCTTGTACTGTGGTCGGACGCTCCCAGGGATTTTTCGACAAGGCGCGCAGCACTGCATCGCTTAGTTGTTCTGGAATTCCCATGTCAATTCGCATGCGAGATGGCGAATCCGGTACGACATTTAAATGACCGACGACAATTTCTGCTGTGTTTTTAGAATAGAAAGGCGGTCTGCCTGTAATCATTTCGTACATGATTATGCCGAGAGCATAAATGTCCGAACGTGCATCAGCCTTTTTGCCGCGCAATTGTTCCGGTGACATGTACTGCGGCGTTCCTAGAATTGCTCCTGATTTTGTAAGAGCAACTTGTCCTTCTTCAGTGTCGTCTTTAGGCTCTTTTTTGGCAATTCCAAAATCGAATACTTTGATGAAATCATCTCGTCCGGCAGCTGCTGTAAGCATAATATTTTCCGGCTTCAAGTCCCTGTGAATAATGCCTTTGGCATGTGCTTCAGCAATTGCTGAACACACTTGTTCCATGATGTCCACGGCTTTGTGGAAACTCAAACCTCTCGAGCGTTCAATGCGCTTGGATAATGTTTCGCCGCTCAAGAATTCCATTATCATGAACGGACGTTCGAGCTTGTCTATGCCCCATTCGATAATTCTTACGACGTGAGGCTCGTCAAGTTGCATTGTGTTTTGCGCTTCACGCACAAATCGTCTAACTAATTCTTCGTCATGCACCTTTTGCGTGTGCAAAACTTTAATGGCGACTATTTCTTTGCTCTGGACGTTTTCCGCTTTGTAAACAGTACTAACTCCACCACGTCCTACGATGTTTATCACGCGGTAGTTATTCCAAAAGATTTCTCCCGGCTTGAGTCCAATTGGATCGCCGGCGGCTTGTGGTTTTAGTTGTTGCCCTTCGTCCATGTGTAAAGCCCAGGCTCCAATGTCAGCCAGGTTGGGAAGCTATAGCCTCCCTCAACTTTATACACAACTAACAAGCTTAATTATCTAGTTAAAACCACTGATAATTCATTTCTTCTGCCGATAAGTGCAGGCAGATAAGACTCCAGAACGCGATAAATCCGGCGCTGGAAATCTGGAATGTGCCAGTTGATGGCAGTTGTCCGGTTATTGCTAGACAAAGGAGTCCTGGTGTTATCAGCAACACACAAAAAAGAGAAAGCTTTTTACAAACAGCCACAAGCGGTTTGCCGAAACGCAGACCTCTGGCACCCATGATGATTCCGGAGACACCAATCAGAGCGGCAAAGATAAGTCCATGGTAGGCGGCATCAAAGCCAATGTGGCAGATAAGGGCGGCAAAAGCCTGACCAACGAGCGCTAGGGTGGCATCTAAGTTGAAATGTTCCAATTGTCCGGGCATTGGCTTGTTCCCCAGAAAAGCGGCACAAATAATAGCGCATCTTGATTTATCTGTCTTTACTTGTTGCTTCATCAGCAATTTGCAAATTGTCGGCAACGAGCGGGCAGTCAGGGCATAGTTTCTTGGCTTCGCGCCACTTTTCAATTGCCTGTTGGCGATTGCCTTGCTTTAGCAAAGATAATCCAAGGTTGTTAAGAGCATTTACGTTTTTCGGATTCATTTTCAAACATTCTTGAAATGCTTCTGCTGCTTGGCTAAACAAACCGGATTGGTAAAGAGCACAACCAAGATTGTAGTGAACCTCGGCAAAATCCGGTTTCAGTAAAAGCGCTTGTTTCCAGACAGCAATAGCTGGTTGAAATTCATTTAAGTCATAAAGCACGATGGCCAAATTATTGCGCGCTTGTGCATAGCCGGGATCAGCCTGCAATGCCTTTTCCAAGGTTGTCTTTGCTTGCGGATATTTTTCTTGTTTCCATTCAACAGAGCCCAGTTCGCTCAAGAGTTCAGCGTTATTTGCATTTTGTAGAAGTGCTTGTTTGAGAGCTGCTTCTGCCTTTCTATATTCGTCGACGGATTCATAGGCGCGAGCAATTCGCAGAATATTGTCTGTAGAATTGTCACCTAAACTCTTAGCTCGTTCAAACTCAATTACAGCGCCATGTTGGTTGCCTTGAGCACTAAGGGCATCGCCTAAATCACGATGAATTGAAGCTTGATTTTGATCTAGTTTTAAAGCTTGCTGGTAAGCATTAACCGAGCTTGCATAATCGCCTTTGTAATAGAGCAAATGACCAAGATTGTAGTGAGCGCTTGTATAGTCGGGTTTTAGACGAATAGCTTGATAGAGATTTGGCAGAGCTGAATCGAGATCACCTTTGGCTAAATAAGCTGTGCCTAGATTGTTGAACAATTCTGCTTTTGCTGAATCGAGTTCAATAGCCGATTTGTATTCTTCAATGGCTTTATCCAGGTTGCCTTGCTTCTTCAAGCACATCGCCAAATTATTGTGCACGGCAACATTTTTTGGTTGTCTTTGTGCTGCTGTTTTCAGCAAGGTGATTGCTTCTTCCAGATTGCCCTTGCGATAAGCGTCATTGCCTTTGGTTATGAGTTCATTGACGGAAGTAAATGCCGGCAACATGGAAGGAGCATCCGGCTTGGCTAATTTGTATTGGTTCGATTGCGCCATACTCGGGCTTAAAAAGGCAAAACTCAACGCCAGGACCAAAACTGTCTTAACTGTTCTGTTACTTGAGGATTGCATAACCAGGCTGCCCCACGTATATTAGCGCCGTAGACTAAGGACCCATCTTACAATGACTCCACCAAAACTAAGCTTTTCGCGGCTGATAATTGCTTTTAATTTATTGCTTCCACTTACATTTTTTGTCTTTGCCGCCCCAACAGGCGTCGCCAAGCACGATCCCCGCTCCGGCGCTTTGAAGCTGGACAGGGCTCAAATGATGGTATTTGGCTTAAACCGCGGACCGGATTCGGCAGGCTTTTATCTTTTGAAGTCCCTCAAGGAAACTCAATCAATGGCCCGTGTTTTAGACAAAGCAACTCGCCAGGTTGAACAGGCAGATGCATTCTATGCAAAATCCCGTGGCAGAGCCGATGATCGTTTCCTATCTAGTACGTATCAACAAGTAGCAAAGGCGCAAAAAACAGCCGAACAATTGCATAGCGAGCTTGCTACGGCCTACGATGATTTGAAGAGTTCAATTAAGCAAACGCTTGTGCGTGAAAACTAACGACGGCGTCCGACAAGTTTGTAGGTAACACGGGCTCGCGGCTCTGGTAGTCCTTGTTTAACAATAGAAATGCGCTCCAAACCATTGAATTGCGCGTTACCCGAAACCAGTTGCATAACTACAGCTTCTTGAGCCATTGTGTTGCCTATCGGGTGTTGGTAGCGAATGAATGCCGTTTGTCCTTCAACTTTGTCTACGATTATGGGCATTGAAGCGCCAGTGCTGGAACTTAGTGAATAACCGCTTGCGGCATTTCCTTTTATCTGCCAGGAATCATTGGTCGACGGAGCAAAGGCTCTTTGAGCGCCGGCGGCAAATTCCGGCTGGGCTTCGACTTTGGTTCTCTGTCCGGAGACATTCCAGACGCCTAGAAAGTCGTTGGGTAATACAACTTGCCTGGTTGAACCGCGCATTGGTTGCATCGGCTGCGCGCTGTCCAGATCGCCTTGCTGAGACTGCCTGTTTAAGGATGTACCGCCCTGCATCGGTGGATTGACCATTTGTGGGGACGGATAAGCTTGCTGTTGTTGAACATAGCCCTGTTCTTGCACTTCCAGCTTAAATGGATCAGCCTGACCCGGCTGAGTACAGACGGCAATGGAAGCAGTGATAAATAGTGCTGCTAGGGCGCTGCGCATGCTTAATCTCCTATATCTATAACGATTGTACAGAAGAAGCGGTGAAATGCCTAACGAAGTTAATCTGCGCGCTGACGCGGCAGAATTAGCGAGGGTTCAATATTTGATTTGGTAACGATTGATTAGGAGCCGGTACCGGGGCCTTTGCCGGCTGGGTCACGACACTTGTCTTTGGTTTGGTTGCGCTATTTGGACTGCCGACATAACCTTCCACGGAAACTGTTCCGGCGCGGCTAATGGTGGCACTTGCTTTGTTCTCTATTGATATTTGATTCTGTGTACTTTGCGTTGCAGCTTCAGATGCCGTCGCCTTTGGCTCTTCAGGCTGCACTTCTTCGGAGAATCCAATTTGCTGCAGCCTCTTGTAGGCTTGTTGACCGGTAACTGATCTTGGTTCATTGGAGACAATATCGACAAGCGGTGAAAGAGCTTCCGGATAGCGATTTTGGCGAATGAGAAGTTCTGCCTTCAACAGTTGTGCCTGGTTTTTTAATTGCGAAAATTTTGTAGCTTGTCTGCGCTCTAGTTCCGCTTGAGCTCTAGTTGCTTCATGCTTGGCGAAAACTGATGAAAGCTTGTAGTGAGCGTTTGCCATATCTGTGAGCCACTCACATAGTTGATAAACACTTTCCTGCAGATCTTTTGTCGGACGCGCTGTGGCAATAGTTTGTTTCAGACTTTCAATTCTTGCTTGTGCGTCGAGATGGTTGAGAGGCAACTGTTGATATGCCGACATCTGCTGATTTTGGTTGGGCATATTGCCTGGTATAGGTGCCGTTACTTTCGGCTGCTGCATTTGTTGCGTTTGGACTGGAGCGGAATTGTTTTGTTCACCGAGTCCACCGGGCAAAGGCACTTGTGCCTGTGCTTGAGAAGCAATGACTATAGTAATCAGGAGGCTGTTGCTAAGGAGGAAATTGCGC
>JAKFVJ010000012.1 GCA_021732245.1 Candidatus Obscuribacterales bacterium
TGATAGGTCACTTGAGGCAACTGGTGCATGATAAGTAACTCGCTTCGCGAAATAATTTGGATATCAAGAAGATTTGCCTCTGCGCCGAAATTATTTGCATTGATGTCGGCTGTGTCATTGACTATTGGTAGTACTGTCGCTTTTTCCGAATTTGCTTATGCCGAGGTTCTGCGCAAAGAAACTTTGATTTCTTCCAGTGATATTCCGAAGCAGGTCCAAAAGAATACAAAGAAAAAGCTGTTTTGGCACAAACGGAAAATTGCCCAAGCGGAAATCGATACTAGTTCAAACGAAACCACCAGTCCTGTCGATTTTTTGAATGACAGTAACGCAAAACCAGCGAAGAAAGAAAACATTCTGTTGGCAACATTTTACAAGCCCGTGGAGCGTCTGAAAGGACCTCTTATGGATTTGAAAGATCCCATAAGAGATCTTCATGCGCCGCTGAAGCAAATGTCTGTCGACATGACCGAGTTGGAACATGATGTGGCTTCGTTGCGCGACCCAATTGTGGGATTGCAATTGCACGTCGATAAACTACAGAGGCCAATTGTTGATTTGCAAGCGCCGATTGCCAATTTGGATATAGAGATTAAAAACCTTGTTGGGCCAATGGCTGGTGTGAATGCAGAATTGGCTTCTCTTCAATCATCTCTGGTAGGTGTTAAGGCATCGACTGCCGGTCTTAACCAACCACTAACTGTACTTTCCACCAAGGCCGGAATTATTGCCCAGCCGATAGACAAGTTGCACGCCAATGTCAAAGGATTGGAAGGCGGCGTTAATCAGCTTTATGACAAAGTTGCCAACCTGAACAACGGTGTCACTTCTCTTGCAACTCCGGTGGCGAGCCTGGCTGGTCAAGTCGATCTGTTGCAGTCCGAAGTAAGAGGACTGAAGCGCGAAATTCACGGTATCAAAGGAGCGCTCATCGCCTTAGCAATCAGTGTGCCGGTGGCTATTTTGCTGGGCGCTATCTTGGGTGCGATTGTACATTTAATTTCTAAGAACAACCGCAAGTGAAAATTCGTCATGTCGTTATTTGTTTTGCCGTTGCACATTTAGCCTCTTTTGGTTGGTCTGCATCAGCTAAAGTGCTGGAAGGAATATCCGACCACAGTTCCGGATTGCCGCCACTGGATGCACAATACCGTCCCGTAGCCAAGTTTGATGACGTTGCACCGGCTAAAGCCCAGCCACTTAATAAGTGGTATCACATGCCCGATTGGTTGGCTGGTGTTTGGCAAAGCAAACAACATTCGTTGATTTACCAATTTAACTACAAGACAAAAAAAGAGTGGGAAGCAAAAAACAGGTTTTCTTACTACCTTGCCGAAGAAAGATTCGGCAAACAAAAGGATAGTCAAGGCGGCATCTGGGATTTGCCGTTAGCCCCTCTGGTAAACAAGGCTCTGAGCAAGGATTTTGTTAGCTACCACCATATAACCAACATCGAATACCTCTACGTGGGCGACGATGGCATGGTGATGCGCATCAGATCGGTCGTCACTCTTGTTAGTCGGGCCGGTTCTGAGATAGTTTCCGCCTATCAGCAAGAAAGCATTTCAACTAGACTGCCGGCTGGTGAAAACCTTATGCGTGTAAGGGATTCGATTAAGGTTTATGACATTGAAGGTCATCCTCTAAGACGCAGTAAGGTGGAAGCAATAGCTACGCGAGTTGGTCCTTTTGAGCCGCTTAACGAGCGCAATGGGCTTGATTTAAAGGCTATGTTCATCGAGTTTTTAAAGAGCGAAAAAAAGGATTCCCTCGTCCCGCTTTGGTGCCAGGTTTTGTAGAGGGGCATTGCATACGCCCTTATTAAATGGCGAACTAGTGGTTCCACCATTGCCGATTAGAGGCATGCGGATTAAATTATGAACGTCTGAAAAGCTACGTCAGATGCGGGTTTTAATCCATGTCAAATCAAGTTCCGTTGGAAAGCGTGCCGGTGTCGCAGGAAGTACCTGCAAAAGGCGGTGGTTCTGCCGATTTAGCTGAGTATCGTGCGCCCGGACTTTTAGCCCACGCGAAAGACGACTGTGGCTGCCATGGCAGCAAAGCCCAAACTCAAGGTGATGCCAAAGACGCTCTTGGGAAGAAACAAGTCAATTCTGCCGGTCTCCAAGGCGAGGTCTGCCAGGGTGAAGTAGTTGTACCTGTTTTCTTCACTACCGAACGTAAGCCTGTAGTGGACAAACAAGGACGCGTCACCGGATTTGCCGATGAACCCAATTATGTCGAAAAAGACGGCTCCGTAGAAGTTGAGGTTACGCGAGGCAAAATCTACAAGCGTTTCAAGGTTGATAGAGGTTGCCGAGCAACCAATAGTGAAGTGCAAAGCATCGGCTGGCGAACAGGCCAACAATGCATGGGCATGAAAACAGATGAAATTCAGACTTTGAGCGAAGAGAAATACTTTGCCGAATTAAACGCGTCATTGGCAAATGGTTACACAGATAAGATTGACCTGTTTGCGCCTGGCTACAGCATCAAGTTTGCCGGCGGCATAGGACAGGCTTCCGAGATCGAAATAGGCGAACTCAAAGGCAGAAAGCCGGGCGACTTTAATACGGACATCGAGCAAGCGTGTGATGTTGCCGGACACGGCGCTCACCCTGTTGAATTGTTTTCTTGGGCCTCTAATGGACACATGCTCGGTTATCCAGCCGACGATCGCAATGTGAAGTACAGTCTATTCGGCACCTGGCAGAAAGAACTTAAGTTGCGCGATGAGCGAATCATCGGCGGACCCAAAGCATTGAACGTAATTGTTCATAGTAAGTTTGCCGAGCCGGAAATTGAATCGATGTGGA
Organism: Candidatus Obscuribacterales bacterium; assembly: GCA_021732245.1. Lineage (GTDB taxonomy): Bacteria > Cyanobacteriota > Vampirovibrionia > Obscuribacterales > Obscuribacteraceae > SBAT01. Next base: position 2,817 of record JAKFVJ010000012.1, read on the forward strand.
TACGTGGAATGTTGAGCAGCTGTCAGGCAGCGCCGCAGGAAAAGTTCAATAAGATTGTTCTTTGCGCGTCTGACTATGGGCTGCGGACATTTGCTCTCATGGCAGACAAGGTTGCGGAAAACAGTGACGACATAACAGCCGTAGTAAATCCCAATGACAAAGCTTTATGGTTGTCCAAGATGGCTCATGGTGGCGAACTCCCCTTGGGAATGGCATCGCCGGCAGACGTAATGAAATACCACAAGCAGTTGCAGCACGTGCGATTTGTCAACTACGGATCGGCAATACATCCGCCAAGCGGCTATGATCCAAGACGTTGGGCTGCCTACGGAGTAGGACATTTTCCACCTGGCGCGGTCATTGCCAAGATTACAAATAATCGTGAAAATGACATGTCCGATGGCATGTGCTTGAAAGAAGTGCCCGGCACAAATCATTTGTATTATGAGTTAACCACTGATTGCTCTTCGCTCAAGAAGTAATAGAATAAATACAACTGATCTGAAAGGGAATGCAAATGAAGCGCCTAGCATTAGTAACCGGTGGCAACCGCGGGTTAGGTTTTGAAGCTTGCCGTCAATTGGCAAAAAATGGCATCGATGTAATCCTTACCAGTAGGGACGCCAAGAAAGGACAAGCTGCAGCTGATGAATTAAAGTCTGCCGGCTTGCCGGTGACCTTCCATCAATTGGATGTTAATTCCGAACAGAGCATCACTGACCTGAAAAACTTCATTGAGAAGGAACATGGTCGGCTGGATATTCTTGTGAACAATGCCGGTGTCATGATTGATCGCAAGAACAACGGTGATGAATACCCGTCTGTTTTAAAGGCGGAATTAGAGACTTTTAGACAGACAATGGAGAGCAATGTTTTTGGTGTGCTCAGGCTCTGTCAGGTATTTATTCCGTTGATGAAAAAGAATAATTATGGACGCATAGTCAACGTCTCGTCGGGAATGGGTCAACTGTCTTATATGAGTGGCGGTTGGCCGGCTTATCGCGTGTCCAAAACAGCACTCAATAGCTTGACCGCCATTCTTGCCTATGAGGTTAAGGACACCAATATTTTGATCAACTCTGTATGCCCGGGTTGGGTGAAAACAGAAATGGGTGGGCCAAATGCCACGCGCAACGTCGAAGAAGGTGTGGACACGATGGTCTATTTGGCCACTCTGCCCGATAACGGACCCAGGGGCAAATTGCTCAGAGATCGTCAGATAATTGCCTGGTAGTCAAGGGGCAGTCTCCAAGCCATCTTCAAACGGGCGCCTGCTTTCGGGAGCCCGGTAGACACATATCTTAAAATTCCGCTTTGAAACCCGGCTTTGTGCAGCCCAATGGGGTATTCAAGAGATAGGTTCGACTGTATTTGAGAGGACCGGGAAGTGTTCACTAAAGCGTTAAATGGAATCTTCGCTACATGCTTGGCTGCAACGTTTGGCTTGTCTGGTGTTCCTTGTAAGGCTGAAGTTGTTCGTCAGGACTTTGTGAAATTGGGCAATGAAGATCATCGCCCTATATATGAATGGCGTGATGCCACCCTATCACCCAAAGGGGTAGTGGTAACTATTCACGGTGTCAGCTTGCACGGTGGTGTTTTCGATGCCGTTGCTAGATATTTGGCTTCCGAAGGTTACGTAGTTTTATCACCTGATTTAGTTGGACATGGTCGTCGTCATTACGACAAGAATGTTGAAGATTATGATCCGGTTGCCGATTATGAAAAGGCCGAATTGGACTTGCTTCAAACAATGAAGGATATTCGCGCTGAGTATCCGACCAAGAAAATTTTCTGGTTTGGTGAAAGTTTAGGATCGAACTATGCTGTACGCATGGCAGCAACGCATCCTGAACTAGTAGATGGACTCATCTTATCTGCTCCGACAATTCGTCGCCATCATTCCGCACCGGCAAAATTGATGACTGAGATGTGCATCAATACAGTCGTCAATCCGAGTAAGCAATTATCATTGAAGAAGTATGCTGTTAACTACCTTGCCGACGATCCAAAAATCACATCCGATTATCTGGCAGATCCGCTAATGCGCAAGTCGTTAAGTCCGCAAGAACTTCTATCCTGCAGAAAAGTGATTAAAACGACATTGCCGTACGCTGATGAGATCAAGAACAATTTGCCAATTCTTGTGATTCAGGGAACATTGGACAAAATGGTTCAAGCAAGGGCGGCAGAAGGATTTATGTCCCATATAAAGTCCACTGACAGAACTTTGCATTGGGCGGAAAACCGCGGACATATCCTATTTATGACGTCACACGTGCAGCCGGATTTGGAAGTTGTCGTGGACAGATGGCTGAACACGCACTTAGAAAAGCCGGAAGTATACACAACGGCTAGTGATGTTCAAGAAACCAACGCTCACGGATCTATCGCGAACTAAGCATCTACTTCTACGTCGTCGCCTTCAACGCGGCATTTGTATTCGTTGACATTGCTTGCGCCTGGTCCGCTTAAGTGCGCCCCAGTTGTCACGTCAAAAATGGCTCCGTGCCATGGGCAGGTGACATCATTGCCATTCAATGTTCCTTCGGAAAGCGGACCACCTTTATGCGGGCAGGCATCGTCGATTGCATAGTATGTGCCACCGACATTGAAGAGGGCAATGTTTTTACCACCCACGACAACACACTTGCCGTGACCTTCAGCAACATCGCCTGTTTTTGCAACTTTTGTAAATGACATCAGTAGTGACTCCTTAACTTCAACTTGTTATACCTGTAATTTATGTCGCTCGCAAGTATTGCTTTGGCCAATTTCCTTTTTGTTTGAGAGTGGAAGCAGCATGCAGCGGCCAATACGGATCGCGCAACATTTCACGAGCTAATAGAACTAAATCGGCTTTGCCTTGTTTTACGATGTCATCTGCCTGTTCGGCAGTGGTGATTAAACCGACCGCTCCTGTAAGTATCTTCGCTTCGTGTCTTATCCGCTCGGCGAAAGGTACCTGATAGCCGGGCTCGACAGGAACTTTTGCATAAGAAACAAGACCGCCGGATGAACAGTCGACAAGATCAACTCCTCTATCTTTCAACTCTTTTGCCAAGACAACTGCCTCGTCAATATTCCAACCGCCCTCTGCCCAATCGGTGGCGGAGATGCGCGTAAACAACGGCATATCGGCAGGTATTACTTGACGAATTTCGGTGGCTACCTCCAATAACAAACGTATTCTGTCTTGTAGTCCGCCACCATAGGAATCAGT
>JAKFVJ010000251.1 GCA_021732245.1 Candidatus Obscuribacterales bacterium
CTCTAGCAGTCTGCCCAAAGGGGGTGCAAGCCACCTTTGAGTAATTCAAATATAACTGTTCTAAAATTCGGTGGCACCTCTGTCAAAAGCATTGGGCGCATTCAACACGTGGGCGAAATAATTCAAGGAAGATGCAAGTCCGGCAAAGTGCTCGTAGTTGTTTCGGCAATGGGTGACACAACAGACTACCTAATTAAACTGGCCAAGCAAGCATCAGATAGTCCCGACGCTCGCGAAATGGATCAATTGCTGGCAGTCGGTGAACAAATTTCAATTACCTTACTAACAATGAGCTTGCATCGCATGGGCATCAAGGCACGTTCCTTAACTGCTGCCCAAGTAGGAATTTTCACCGAGAATGTTCACAATAAAGCACGCATTGTTGATGTTAAGTCAGATAGTCTAATGAATGCGTTGAAGACTAATGATGTTTTAGTTGTAGCCGGATTCCAGGGAATCACAGAAAACGGTGATGTGACGACACTAGGCAGAGGCGGATCAGATACAACTGCCGTTGCATTGGCGGCAGCCGTAAATGCTATCTGTTGTGACATTTACACAGACGTTGACGGCATTTATACCGCTGATCCAAATGTCATTACAGGCGCAAGTCTGCTGAATCAAATCTCACACGAAGAAGTTCTGGAAATGTCGCGCATGGGGGCTCAAGTCATTCATCCTCGCGCTGTCGAGTTAGCTCGTCAGTACAAGGTTCCTTTGCGCGTACGCAACACCTTTAAGCCGGACCATGGTGGTACATTAATTGATGGAGGAGACAATATGGAAATCTACCGCACGGTAAGCGGTGTGGCTATCGATCGCGACCAAGCCAGTGTAGCCATCCTAAATGTCCCAGACAAGCCCGGAATTGCCGGCACAATTATGCAAACACTGGCTGCGCAGAATATAGTTATCGATATGATCATGCAAGCGTTTCATCCCACAATGGGTAAGAACAGCATTACATTTACCGTGCATCAAAGCGACCTCGATCAAACAATTGCAGCGCTTAATCAAATAAAGTCAGAACTAGGCGCCAGCGAAGTCTTATCGGACCCGGACATTGCCAAAGTTAGCCTTATTGGCGCAGGATTAGCAGGACAACCAGGAGTTGCCGCTAAAGTCTTCAATACGCTTGGAAAAAACAGCATAAATATAAAAATGATAGCTACAAGCGAAATGAAACTAACCTGTGTCGTGAGCCAAGCCGACACAGAAAAGGCGGCCCAATTGATACACGATGCTTTCGAACTCAAGGCAGTAGTGCAAAATGAAAGAGCGTATACAGATATACGAGAATCCGAAAAAATATATCAAGCAATACATGAGCTTGAGGCGTTGACGCGCAAATATATTGATGGCGTCATCGAAACACGTGATGCCGCTGCTGCGCACGCTAGTTTTTGATGGCCATTCTTGATTCCGTCGGCGACGGATTGATTGTGGTGGATGCCAATCGAAAAATTCTTTTGGCAAACCAAGCCGCAATTGGAATTGCCGGCTGGGAAATAGCCAAGCTCTCCATGTCAGAGCTGCACAATCGGTACAAACGCTTCAAAGAAGACGGCAAGACACCCCTTTTAGAGGATGAAGAGCCACTTGCAATTGCTCTTAACGAAGGAAGAGCTGTTGAGGCAGTAGGTTATGTTACCAGTCAGCACTTGCCACCGGAGGGGCTCTGGATAAGAACAATTGCCTCGCCTGTCAAAAATGAAAATGGCGATATTTTAGGTGGCGTCACACTGTTTCAGGACATCACCAAATCCGTCAAGCTGAAAAACAAAGAGATGCGCTGGCAACTCTCATTACTCATGACTTAAAAAACCATCTTATAGCCGAATCAGGGGTCTTGGAAGTCTTAGTTGACGAGTTGTCTGCCGAAGTAGATCCGGAAATCAAAGACATGCTTACAGAGCAAGTAGCCGGTAATTTCAAATATCTTGAACTTGCCTCAACCCTTGTTGAATTGTGTCGCACGGAAATGCTCTCGACAAAAGATAGCATGAATCTAGTAGCATTACCTGACTTACTCAATTCAGCAATTGACTTGAATAAACAACATTCAATAAATACAGGTGTGGAAATAGTTCAAGAGATCGAACGCGATCTGCCTCCTGTAAGGGGCATTTTCCCAGCACTACAACAGGTTTTTCACAACCTGGTACAAAATGCCATTTTCGTCAGCGATGAAGGTGAGACAGTAACCATCAGAGCCAGAAGGAAAGGCAGCGTCGTTGAAATTGAAATAGCAGATACGGGTCCAGGCATACCGGAAGACAAGCTAAAAACTCTCTTTGATCCGACGACAGCCGCCACACACGTACGCACCAGCAGTTCTACAGGAGTTGGACTGCATCTCTGTCGAATGCTGCTTGATTTGCATGGCGGTAAACTCACTTGCGTGAGCGAGGTCGATCACGGCACCAGCTTCTTTGTCGAGTTACCGATTTAATTACTTCCTTGGCGCCAGATAACGTTCTTTGTAGGTCTCAACCGCCTGCGCGCGCTCTGATTCCGGCATCAGCGGGAAGCCCAATTCAATACGCTGTTCCAAATAGAGACGAGCGATTCTTTCAGACAGACGACGTATGCGCAAAATGTTTGCCATACGTTCATCACGTCCCAAAACACCACGGGCATCAAGCAAATTGAATGTGTGCGAGCACTTAAGCACTTGCTCGTAAGCAGGCATCACAAGTTTCTTTTCAATGAGACGTCTGGCTTCCTCTTCGTGCTTGGCAAAAAGCGCCGATAGCATTTCTGGATTACTTTCTTCAAAATTGAAAGTTGATTGCTCCACTTCATTGCGGTGGTAAATCTCACCGTAGGTTACTTTGTCATTCCACTTCAATTCATAAACGCTTTCAACATTTTGCAAGTATGTGCAAATGCGCTCAAGACCATAAGTAATTTCAGCAGCAACCGGTTTTACTTCCAGTCCACCTGCTTGTTGGAAATAAGTGAATTGCGTTATTTCCATGCCGTCCAGCCAGACTTCCCAGCCTACACCCCAGGCACCTAAGGTCGGTGACTCCCAGTTGTCTTCAACGAAACGTATGTCGTGCTTGAGTGGATCAATACCTAAGACTTTGAGACTTTCCAAATACTTCTCCTGAACATCATCGGGTGATGGCTTCAAGATGACCTGATACTGGAAATAATGCTGCATTCTATTTGGATTTTCACCGTAGCGACCATCTGTTGGTCTGCGGCAAGGATCTGTGACAGCCATATTCCATGGTTCAGGACCAAGAACGCGCAGGAAGGTGCCGGGGCTCATAGTGGAGGCCCCCTTTTCCAGGTCATAGGCCTGCATTATTACGCAGCCTTGCTTGTCCCAGAACTCGTTAAGTTTGTGAATTACTTGCTGAAATGTAAGCGCCATCGCCCGTTCCCGTCTTTTAACAATCCGAGCCAACAGTCTAACACGACCTTAGATTGTAGCTATTTCATCTTTGTCTTATTTTGAGATTAATGACTATATAAACGGGCATAAACGCAATAGGGGGTAGAGGCAGTAAGCCATGGCGGCAATGGCCGGCTTTCTATCCGGGAGTGGCATGGTCACAGTGGAAACCTTACCTAAAAATCTTGATGCCAAACTGGCAGAGCTTGTGGCGAGCATCAACAGGGTCCTCGTTGGACAAACCCGTTCAGTTCACCTGGCCGTAACAGCCTTCCTGGCAGGCGGGCACGTCCTTTTGGAAGACGTCCCCGGGGTAGGCAAGACTCTTTTGGCAAAGACTTTGGCCCGATCCGTGGCAGCCAATTTTACCCGCGTGCAGTGTACGCCTGACTTATTACCTTCCGACATTTCCGGCGTGAGCATTTACAGCCAGAAAGAGGGCACATTCAACTTCGTGCCCGGACCAATTTTTACGAATATTCTTTTAGCGGACGAAATCAACCGCGCTACCCCACGCACACAGTCAAGCTTGCTGGAAGCGATGGAAGAAAGACAAGTAACGATAGACGGCGAAACGCGAGAATTACCTGAGCTGTTTTTTGTTATCGCCACGCAAAACCCAATTGAGTATCACGGCACATTCCCATTGCCTGAAGCACAAATCGACAGATTCATGCTCTGTTTGTCCTTGGGATACCCCAAACCGGATGAAGAAGTGACAATGCTCGAGAAGACATTGCAACCAGATGCATTTTCAGCCACACCAGTATTGACGCAAGAAGAAGTATTACAAGCCAGACGGTTGGTCAACAAAGTTTTTGTTGACGAGTCAATTCAACGCTATATCGTCGATCTTGTTAATGCCACCAGACACCATTCACACATCGTGCTTGGCGTAAGCCCTCGCGGCAGCCAATTGATGATGCGTGCAGCACAAGCGACAGCTCTTCTTAGCGGACGCAATTTCGTCAAACCGGACGACGTCAAACTCTTGGCTCCGTCAGTTTTAGGTCACCGCATCATTCCTCGGCAAAAAGATAACAAGGTTAGTCATGCTGAAATCATTGATCAAATCATTGAACAGGTTGCGGTCCCTATCTAGTAAGCCTCCAACCAAACCCGGCGATCGATTAAGCTACCGAACTTCTGCACGTTTTTTTGTAATGATCGTTCTGGCTTCCGCTCTATTTTTCATAGCAGGAAACGTAGGTTGCGGCTGGATTTACCTGATGAGCGCATCAGTGCTTGCCTCAGTAATTCTCTCGTGTATATTGCCATTGCTGATACTGACAGTTATATCCGTACACCAAACAGCCGGCAACAAAGCAACTTCCGGTCAAAATCTTGTAGTTACCATTCACTTAGGACTACATTCGGCAATTGCGCGGCGCATGCCTGTACAATGGTTGCGAGTTAAGTACTTATTTCCTGGCGGCAAGTTGATCAACAAGCCGCTCTTTATCGAATCCTTGCTTAACAACGCCAACATTCCCTGGGTCATTCGAGATTTGAAACGGGGCGTGTTCAATTTGGGCACCGTGGAAATTGAAACTAGTTTTCCACTGGGATTTGTCTGGTTTAAACGTCTGGTGACACCGGCAAGCACACAAACCATTACTGTTTATCCGCGCGTCGTGCCAATCGAGGGATTTTTTCTTTACAGATTGCCTCACTCGGCCGCCGGCGCTGCCGGCTCATCGCGTTCCAACAGATCAACAAGGGCATCAACTTTCACTCGCGGCATAAGAGAATATGTTCGCGGCGACAGCCCAAGACATGTTCACTGGCGCTCAAGCGCCAAACTTGGCCAATTAATGGTGCGCGAATACGAAACCGAAGGACTGCCAATATTCGATGTAGCAATCGACTTACAAGCACCGTGGCAATCAGAAGAGCAATTCGAACTGGCAGTCACTGCCTGCGCGTCACTTTTGACACTAGGAATGCAGTTAGGCACATCGCCACAACTAACAATTCTGCCCGAGCGTGCATACGAAGAATTGAATCTTCCGGCATTGCCTGCAGGATTGAGCACACAAATGGAAGTCTTGGCACGGATAACGCCGATGAAACCAGTTACTCGCTCACAAGAACATCATCCATTTGAAAGAACAGCCTTTGACAGCGATCGTACGCTAGTCCTAGTCAGTCCATCAGGCTTCGAAGAGCAACCACGCAACAATTTATATCTCATTGAAGTCGGTTCTATAACAACAGAAACTGGTCCTCACAAACCGGACCTCAGCACAACAATTTCAACTACAGTACTGCACCGAGCCAGTCGATCTTTGATATTCAACGCGGATGATCTTTCCAACCTATAGAAACAACATGAGCCAGCCACGATCACCAATTGAAGACTCCCTTAGTTTCAGAACTATTACTGCAGCTATGGCTATGGTTGGTATTTTGGCGGCCAGCCAATTGGCCAATACGCCACCAGGTCTGACACTTTTTGGCATAGCAGGCACAATCATTGGTAGTTTTGTCAGCTATACAAGACGACACAAGCGCAACACCTGGATAAAGTGGGCAATTATTTTGGGCATTCTCATTGTCTTTGCCTCATTCATAGAAGAGATTCTCTTCTATGAATGAGGCAAAGACAATGAGAA
>JAKFVJ010000397.1 GCA_021732245.1 Candidatus Obscuribacterales bacterium
CTTGCAGAAATATCCAGTAAGAATTCAATCTGTTTGGGATGGTTTCCGGCGTGAAGCTCAAGTCCGATGTCGACTGCCTTAATAGCTGCCCCGTAGTCTTGGATTGTTTTTGCCGCTCGCAAGAAGGCTGCTTGATCTAAGTATGCAAGTGCCTCAAGTTGTGAGTCGGTATGGGCAGGTCTCTTGCCGAGATCCTTGGTCAATTTTTCGACCACGGAAGGTATGAGGTTGTTTTCCAATAGAGTAGCTCTATTTAAGTACTGAGTGCGATGCAAGCTTATCGCTGCCTGAGGAATGTCAACCAATGTCGATTTCAAAGCCTTGGCCAGGATAGCCATTCGTAATGGCGCATACTGAACGGCCTTAAGCATTTTCTCCGGTGATGGGTCGAGCAACTCTTCGCCAAAGTGAACAGCGAAATTTTCAAATTCATTTTTTGTGGCGTATTCTCTAGCGTTGTATTTTAATTTTGGGTCATTAAAAGCATTCTCCAAAAGGCAGGCAGCTTCGTATGCTGTTTTAGCGGCTTCAAACTGGAAATGTACTAAATGACCGAATTCGTGATTTGTAGTCGAGCGAAGCGTTTCAGGATCTCTATCACTTTCGTAGTAGTTTATGTGGCCGTCCTCATTAGCATCAGCCATTGTACTACCGTATTTGTTACGTTCGGGTATGGAGTCCCATGGACTTGGGGTATTGTACAAATGAATACTTTTCACAAGTGTGCTGTTGGGCAAGGCATCAAGATAAGGAATTAAGTCTTCGGGAAGAGTTCTAGACATGTGAGAAAGTGCCAAGACGCTTGCGGTCGCTCTCTCTGAATTTGATGTATTGCTGACGTATTTAGTCTTTGCTTCTTCGGCGAGTCTCATGTTTCTTACTTCCTGCATGATGAGATCGTATCTGGCAGGAACGCGAATCGGTAGATCATGATCCTTTGCGATGTAGACTTCAAAGTGGTGCACGCGTTGGTGAACCTCACCAGTTGATGGGTTGAAGTAGGGTTTCAAACCCAAACTCCGGCCTTGTTTATCGACACGTTTGTAAAGTGCAGATGGCGGTAAGTCCGGCGCCGGAACGATGGATAAGTCAGACAAGGGCTCGTCCCCTAAACACATGCCGCACTTGTTGTTGTGATGAGTGGAATCATTAGGTGTTTTTGAATGAGTTGAGCTGGAGTCATCTCTTTTGAGCGAAGGAATCTTTGTTGCTTTTGCTGAGCCGGCATTCATGCTATTGAAGGTTTTCAGTGCTTCCGATTCAGCTTGATGTCCACCGGGAATTGCGGCAATAGAGTCGACTGCTCCCTGAATGAGCGCTGCTTGCATGATTTTGCCGTAATTGAAATTGCGCAAGTCGAAGTCTTGTTGTTGCTGTTGCTGGCGCAAAAATTCTGAGGCGGCTCCGTTGGACATGCCAAACCCGGAACCGGTAAGAATTGTTGAGAGCATTGGACTTGTGGCTACAGCGTTGTCTGTTAGGCGATTGGCGCCTTTGAGTAATCCGTGTGTGGCAACGCCGGCAAAAATATCGGTGCCGATGGAAGCGGTGCCGGCTAACCAAATATTGGCTGTTCTTTTCCCGTCGAAATTGTCATTTTCATCAGTCCATGTGGAACGCGTCAGACCAACAGAAGGAATTCGAGTTAGCAGACCCAACTTGGCTGCGTTTAACGGCACGCTCACGGACTTTGGAAAAAACTTGATGGATGAATCGACCATCGCTGTCTTTCGAAATAAGTAAGTTAGTGCTGCGCCTTTGGCCGCTCCCAGAGTTAGATCAAGAGCTTGGTGCTTGCTGTCGTCCGGCTTCCATTCATCGAGAGCTTGCGTGGCTATGGTCGAAATAAGTCCTGTCTTGCCGCGCATGAACATCGCTGCAGTCTTAAGACCTTCTTTGAGGTAATCTTTGGCGCCTTCGCGAAATTCAGATAGGTTATTGCTTGATAGTGATTCGATTGGTTTGGTAACGCCAAGCAGTATTGATTCTGAAATGCCGGCTAAGGCGCTTTCTTGCTGATGTTGGCTTTTGTCGGAAAATTCGGATGCCATCTGTTCGACACCCCTCATCTATTCTTTAACGGAAAAGACTATAGTGCGAAACAATGGCGTCCTCAATGGGGGGATTCCCATCGGGAAAATAAATTCTATGGTTTGCTGTGCGGCTGGAAAGCCAGAAAGGGCTTGCCTTGCCAGAATGCGGACCAGACATTTAGGGGTCCGGCTGGATTGAGTCTGAGGTGGATGCGTCCATCTACATTAGTGGCCGACTCGATGGTTGATCCGTAAATCCAACTCCAGTCGACGGAGCAGACGGCTTCACTTGCTTTGGGTAGATTGTCGGCTGGGATGACGGCGACGGCTACTTGTGGGTCAACGACGCTGCCTTCGGGCGAAAGTGCGGCGCCTTCACCGTCAGTGAATTCGATTGTGAAGGAATTGAGGCTGCTGTTGGCGGATTTGATTGATTTGCCGATTAGTTGTTGGAGAGACATAGGTTGTACTCGATTGCGGGTTGTGGAAACTTTCTAGAACAGGGCGCATGCAATGCGCCCCTACAATTCTGGCGTGCGCCCCTATATTTGCAACTCTTATTCCGGGGTTTCGGGTGGGCGGAGGGATTTTCGTTCTTTCAGGTAGGGTTGGATTTCTTGCAGAAGCTCTTTTGCTTTCAATGGTTGCTTCAAGAATTTTTCTGCTCCAAGCTTTAGTGCTTGAGCTTCTAGTGATGAATCGTTTTGGCTTACGAGAAACACAAACGGAATTGCGCTTAGTTCCGGATCTGATTTGACGGCACGTATGAAATCAAAACCTGATCCGTCGGATGATTCCGTGTCCGACAGAATTAGTTCCGGCAAGTTCTTATGCGCCAGGAAAAGAGCCAGGGACGATCCTATGACAGGAATCACTTGATGACCAAGTGGAGTGAGCAATTCCTTAGCCAGTTTTGTGTTTGCGCCTTTATTGTCTAAAACGAGTACTTGGACCATTTACGACCTTACCAACGAAAAAGACCCAGGGATTGTAAATGTCAGTCCCTGAGTCTTTAATTCGAATTGCTAGCTTAAATTAGTAGCGATCGCGACGGAACTTGCCGCCACCACCACCACCACCGCCACTGCGTCCGCCACCGCCGACGCCAGCTTCACGTGGCTGCGATGGGTTAACAGCTACCTGACGACCCTCGATTGCTTGGCCGTTGAATTGACTGATTGCAGCTTCAGCTTCTTCTTGGCTGCTCATTTCAACGAAGGCAAAACCACGCTTTCTGCCGGTTTGGCGATCAACTGGAATTGCAACGGATACAACGGTTCCAGCTTGGGAAAAGATTTCCTTCAGTTGGGCTTCGCTTACGGAGAAGGCTAAGTTACCTATAAATAGTTTCGTGTTCATTCGTACCTTGATTAGAGATCGTCAGTGCCGCGGACCAAAATTGAGCACTGGGTAGTCCACTCATTACGGACCCCGAACTAGTATCTCACGGCCTAGGTATATGGGCAAGTCAAGAGAGATAAAAAACACATTTCTGGACAGTTTTTGCTTTATGTTTCATAATTCCTTTAACTATTTTGGGTCAGGACTTACTAAGGAGAGTGCCTGCATGGCACAACCAGCACATTCAACCTTCGGCTGCGTCTGTTGCGCAGACATGGGTGTCAAGGTACGGCAACTTGCCGCCCAGGCTCAAGCAGAGCTGAAGGCAAGAGTTTCAACCGATGGACTCGACCAATTTTTTGGTTCATCGCCGGTTGTTGAAGAAGTTATAACAGCTGAGGTTGTCGAGGTTATTGAGGTAGTCCCTCAAGCAACGGCTCCTAGTCAAGATTCTAAATACGACGCGCTTTTGAAGCTTGTCAATGAGACAACAGCAAGGATGGAAGAGCAGCAGGCAAAACTAGAAGCCGCCAGCTTCCGTATCGGTTATCTAGAAGGTCAATTGGAAACTGCCATGAAAGGCAGACTGTTGCCTGATCATCAGTCCAGCAAATCCATATGGTCCAAGCTTATCTCTTCAATGAAATCTACATTTGCCTGGCCGCCAACAGCCGAAGAGCTTGGGGATATCAAGTAGTTAACGCATATATCGCCTGGGTATAGCTCTGCTAGAGCCCCAGGAGATTGACCATGAGCAATAATTTGCCCCGCACTATTTGGCTGGCGTTTATGTTTGGCGCCCTTTTAGCCACTTTTCCGAACTGGTCGGACCCATCCAAGCAAGTAATGTCTGGTTATGACGCGCCTTGGATTTATCCCGGACTCAATCCATCTGTAGTAAAACAACCGCAACTGTAGGCAATTGGCGTTCAGACCTTTAGAATTGAGTCGTCGGCGGTTAGAAAGGTGAGGACACATGGGGGCATTCAAGGGCTTGCGCAGCTTGGGAATAATGCTGGCAATCTCTGCCACTTTGGCCGGCTGCATGCAACCGGATGGTTATGAAGTTGCGAGCACGGCTGGTGACCAGGCTTTTAAAGATAAGCAGTACGATTCGGCAGAAATAGGATATCTGAGAGCGGTCGAATTTGCCGAGCAGGAATATCACAAGGGACAAGGCGAAGCCAATCTTATAGAAGGATTGAAGGCCCTGGGTAAATGTTATTCAGCACAAAATAAATATGCCGAAGCAGAACCTCATTATCTGCGCGCGGCCCAACTTCTGGAATCTAAAGTCGGCAAAGACATGATGAAATCCGGCAAGTTGTCTCCGGATTTTGAAAATTGGGTGTCTGTCTTATTGTCGGTTGCGGACAATTACCGTGCTGAAGGTAAATTTGCTGACGCGGAAAAAACATACAAGCGAGTGTTGGACTTGGAAGCGAAGCTGACGAATCCGGACAAAGTTATTAAGGCTGAAGCGCAATCGGAATTGGCCGAATGCTATTCCAAGCAAGGTAAGAACAAGGATGCAGTTGCATTGTTCAAAACCTCTCTTGCTGAATTGGAAAAAGCCGAAGGTCCACGCAAGCAAGAAGTGATGATTGATACACTGGAAGATTATGCTCAAACTCTCATGGACTTAAAACAGACCAGCGAGGCCGAAAAGCTTCATGAACGGGCTAAGGAATTACGCGCCAAACTCAATGTTGAGAATAATTAGGTACTTTTGCCTTGGATTGGTAATCATTCCGCTTCTATTTTTACCTGGTGTTGACGCGAAGACACCGGCAAAAGCATCTCCTCCGGCTGTAAAGAAAACCAAACCTGCGTCAATGAAGCCAATGTCCGGGGCACAGATGGACACTTATGTTCCGTCGTCGCAATTTTCCGGCAATTCTCAACAATCCAATTCGCGCATGCTGCAAGGCTCTGCCGAGCATAGTGAATCTTTGCCGGCTGAAGACTCGCGGTTTTCAGCAGGAGCAACCTTTGATGCGAAGGCTCTTCCTGGAATTAAATCTGCCAACAACTGGTTTTGGATACCGTCATGGTTTGCCGGTGAATACAAGACGGACAGCATCACTCGCTTTTATCGTTATGACTACCGTTCTGGACAAACCGATTTAAAACGAAACACATCGGTACTTAGACGAACCGAAATATGGGGCTGGCAACAAGATAGACAGGGCGGCATCTGGCAGTATGATAGTGCGCCCTATACCGAAGAAGTTGATCGTGACACGCTTCGCGAAATTCAAATTTGCAAAGAGCGAGCTCCTGTAAAGATTACAAATGATAGTGTCGTTCTGCGCTTTCGGATTACTTCCATCTTCATCAATCGCAAGACCGAAAAAATTGAATGGACTATACAATCGGAATTTTTGCAGACATATACGCAAGTTAGTCCGACTCGCTTGAAAGTTGAAGTTTCCGCTAAGTCATTTGATGAGAACGGCAAACCCAAAGCACTCGATAAAAATACACAATATTTGGATCGAATATCAGGCTTTCAACCTGTAGTAGGCATGAATGGTCGCGATGTGAAAGCGATGTTCAGGGACTTTCTCTTGGCGCGCAATCGTGCGGATCTCATTCCGAGTGACAGTGGCTTCTAGGTGTTAGTTACTTCA
>JAKFVJ010000480.1 GCA_021732245.1 Candidatus Obscuribacterales bacterium
CCATAACGTCACGCAGATTGAGCCCATTGCGAGTACTGAGTTGCGGCGCATAGCGCAACTCCATTGCAATTGTGCCATCGGCAACAGCATCTTCAATTCGTTCCCGCGTGATCAATTCCAAGCTTTGCTTGTCTTGAATCACGGGAAGAATAAAACTGTTGATTGCGGCTACGTATTGTGCCAGGGACTGACTGGCAAATGATTTTGTAAATTGCTCGAACTTATGAACCGCCTGGTCCTCCAGTTCATTACCCTTCTTGATATCGGATCTGTTCGACGATTGTTTTAGCTTTTGAGCCTCACGCCAATCTTCGAGCACATCTGGTGGAAAAGTGGTATCGCTTTCACCGACAAACTGTTTTTTGTCCCAGAGACGCAGAATTGTTCTGTGCCTTAAGGAACAATCGAGGTGTTCGTGGATATTCAGCTTTGGGTAATTCCGGAGCTTGTTCAAGAGTCTTTTACGCCTAAGAGGGGTCATGAAAGTTGATCTCTCTATTGTACGCTCATTTGGCGTCTTTGACTTTGTCGAGCGCCTTTTGATAGCGACCGGCATGAAACGCTTCGACAAGACCCAACGCTTTGAATCGCTTGGCTGCCTTTTGAAACATGTCTGCGTGTTCGCGTGATTCTTTGGCTTGTTCGACAAATTCTGCGGCTGCTGCAGTTTCGCCTTCGGTAAGCGCCGTCTTTTCAAACGACGGATACATCGAGTTGGTTTCGTGCAGCTCACCTTCAATGGCAATTTCCAAAAGCTTTTCGACCGTCATTTCGGATTCGGGATAAAGCAGCTCGAGATGAATGAAAGCGTGACCGGTTTCTTGGTTGGCGGTTTCTTCAAAAAGCCGGGCGATTTCTTCGTTGCCTAATTTGCGGGCAATCTTTGCGAAGTACAAATACTTGCGATTTGCCATTGATTCGCCGGCAAATGCGGCAGCGAGATTTTTTTTCGTCTTGGATTTTGCGTTAGATTTTGCGACGGATTTTCTTTTGGACATGACAGTCTCCTCGAAAAATTGTTGCCGGCCAAAAATCCCGACAAAGCACAATGCTTTGGCGAGAGACTTATTTACTGGCGGGGCTTTAGGTTTGGTGGTGTTATTGAGATCTATTTATATGAGTACGGAAATGTAATTTCTTTGACTTGAACCTAGCAAGTTTATTGTTGGCAAGTAAATCCGCTTGAAAACAAATTTCGCAGAAAGAATCCTTAAGACGCCAATCTGTGGGCATTTTTAGGTTTTCAATAGATCGGCTAGCTTGCGCTAGCTCGTCCGATAATGTTTCTGCGGGTATCGCTCTAGGGTTTTGTCGCTAGTCGGGTTGTAGGAAAGGCGCTAAGATTAACGATACGTAGTTTTTGTCTGGAGGACCTTCGACCTATGGCAATGGGGAAAAGCGGCGAGATTTTTACCGATATCAACGTCACCCCGTTGACGGATGTATTCTTGGTGCTTCTGGTCATTATGATTCTTGTCGCGCCGTTGGTTAACATGTCCGTCCTCAAAGTTGACCCACCGGTCGCTAGCAGCTCAAGACCAGCTGAACCGGACAAGGGTCCAAAAATTGACGTTAGCGTAACAGCAGCCGGCACAGTAACAGTCAACGGACAAAACGTAACCCCAGTTGACACACAACACGTGCAACAAGTCATTCAAGCCGAGCAACAAAAAGCCGGGACAGAAGATCTCCCGCTTAACCTCTCCTCCGACGCCGACGCCTTGCAGAAGTACGTCGTAGCCGTCATGGACGCCGCCGCCGGCGCCGGCATCAAACGCATGCGCGTCCTGCCGTTAAGGAAGTAGTAACCCTTTGTCATTCTGAGGCGAAGCCGAAGAATCTGCCGTAAGTATCAGAAGTTCGAGTTGTATAACTTGAACAAGTAAACCTGCGGCAGATCCTTCGCTTTGCTCAGGATGACAAAGAACACCTTCGCGCTAACTCCGTCACCTCGGATTTCCGCCCATCAGTGGGAATAACACGAGCGCGCAAATAGAAATTGAATATCCCAATTAACGATAGTAATACGTACACAGTTATTCCCTCGTTTCAGTAAAACAGCTCCAAAGCAACAACCCCGTTTTACCTTTAACCAATTTTTGCTCGGCATACAGGCCGGCTGTGTTAGCACATCAAAAAATCCAACTAGGAGTTTTTACTATGCCTAACAATCAATCGCCACGACCGGAAGACTATTCGTCTATCGATGAATTCCTGGAAAATGCACCGCCGTTTGTCCGGAAAGGTTATGTTGAAAAATTGACACCCGCAACCTACCGCCTTTTCTTGGGTCGTGATCAGTTATCACAATTCCCAGGTCTCGAAGCGCATCTTAGGGAACCGATTTCTATTGCACTTAAGAGTGTGACAGACGAGGATAGGAAACGATTTACGCGCTTAACTCGTGAACAGCAGTTCAATTACATCTCGCATGAAGTTCGGTTGCCCGTTCAGCTGGATGAATTGCTAGAGAAACTTGCTCATCGAGTTGGACTCGAAAAGAACTTCGTCCTGACGACAGCAATAGAAGAGTATCTTTTTCCCGAGAGAAATTCGTATTGTCTGAGTTACATTGACTGCTTGATTATAAGAGCGAGCGTCAGAGGATTCGGAAAAATCGAAGAACCGACGCGTCTTTGCGTAGTGGAGTGGGAAAGGACATCCTATCGAAAATTGTGTGTGGAAGCCGATAAGTCGAATGTCGCTCTCGATGAGCTTGTAAGCGGGCTCGTTGTATTGGCGGTGCGCGACAAGCAATATTCTTTTGCGGACAAGCTGACCAAAGCACAGCGTCGATATCTACGCTCATGGACGGGTAAGGTTCCGACTAGTTTGTTTCCGAATTCCGTCGACGTGCAAGACAGTTGATCGATCATTGCTAAAGAGAGTCAGTTTTTATGCTGATTCTCTTTTCTTGTAGGTGAAATACTATAAAGCAGAGTAGATTAATTGTTGAAAAACGAAGGAATGCTTAAGGCTCACCAATGGCACATTTGAGCCTATTTTTCGTCTGAGTTAGAACAGTTTTACGGTTTGCCGCACTTATAGCAGGAGTTATACATTGACAGTAGAATGACCGTAAAATATCCTTAGGCGCCATAAGCCGCATTATTAGGAGATCCGCATGGTAGGTATCTTTACTGAACTGGAAAACTACGGGCACGAGCAAGTCGCCTGCTTCCAGGACAAAGAATCAGGTTTGAAGACCATCATTGGTATTCACAGCACGGTCCTCGGACCAGCCTTAGGTGGCTGCCGGATGTGGCCCTACACGGATGAAGCAGCGGCTCTCAGAGATGTTCTCCGTTTGGCTCGCGGCATGACCTACAAAGCGGCAGTCGCAGGCTTGAAGTTGGGTGGCGGCAAAGCTGTCATCATCGGTGACTCGCGCACACAGAAGACACCGCAACTCTTAAAAGCATTTGGACGTTGTGTTGATTCATTAGGCGGTCGTTATATTACTGCTGAAGATGTCGGCATGAAGGTAGATGATATCGACACCATCCGTACACAGACAAAGCACGCAGTCGGCGGTAGCAACGAGGGTGGTAGCGGCGATCCATCCATCATGACTGCATTCGGTACCTTTCAAGGTATGAAGGCTGCATTGAAATTTGCTGGACTGGGCGAAAGTTTTGAAGGCATTAAAGTTGCCATTCAAGGTGTAGGCAACGTTGGCTATCACTTGAGCAGCTACCTTCACAATGCCGGTGCAAAGCTGTACGTTACAGACATTTATCCTAACCAAATCGAAAGAGTCGTTACAGAATTCGGTGCCACACCAGTTGGTCCGGATGAAATCTACGGCGTTGACTGCGAGATATTCGCCCCGTGCGCTTTGGGCGCAATCTTGAACGCCAAGACAATTCCGCAATTGAAAGCTAAAGTAATTGCCGGTTGCGCAAACAACCAATTGGAAACAGAATCCAATGGCTTTGAATTGTTCAAGCGTGGTGTTGTTTACGCACCTGATTATGCAATCAATGCAGGTGGCTTAATTAACGTTGCCGCCGAACTTGATGGTTACAACAAAGAAGTTGTCTTAGGCAAAGTAAGCCAGATCTACAACACCATCATGTCAATTCTTACGCGCTCGAAAGACGAAGGCATTCCGCCTCACGTTGCAGCCGATCGTGTTGCTGAACAACGCTTGATTGATGCCAAACAAGGTCGTCTTGCTGTAAAGTCGTAGGTGCTGTAAAGTCGTACGAGATGAACACCGTCGGCTTCAACACACTCTATCACGCTCTTAAGTGTCCCTACTGTGGCAGCGCAGTAGACTCCGGCATCGGCTTTCGTGCAGGCGCTCTAAAGCAAGCAAGCTATCGCATGGGCGATAAACTCAGCTGGGAAGGCGGTAATTGCCGTCCAGAAGAAAAGCCGGCTGGCGGTAATTTCAAAACTATCGGTTATTACAACTGCGACAATCTCAATTGCACGAGCTGGCATGATTGCTTTCCGGAAGTGCAGGAAGCGATTATCACTTTCACCGATGATGTGATTGTGGAAGTGCAGTCAATTCAGCACCCAGCTCGCGAGCAAGGCTTCGACATATTACCGCCCTGAGGGCACCCGGTCCTGTCGCCCTAAATTCGCTTCTGTTGCCCTGATTTGTAGGGGCGCATTGCATGCGCCCTGTTTTGTCATTCTTCGGCAACCGCCTCAGAACGATGTAAACAATGAGTCGCATCTAATGGATCGCGGCTCTGTTTCTGGTATCAAAGATGGATGCTGAATACCAAGAAGATTTTTGCCGGTATCCTCGCAGTGCTCGCTTTGAGCGTAAGTCTTGCACAGCCGGCGCAAGCGCAGTATTACACTGGTTTATTGCCATATCCCTGGTACAAGTGGCGCGGCTGGCCGTTGAACATGCTTTGGGGACAAGGCAACTATTACAACGGCTATGGTTATGGAACCAATCCGCTCTATTTCATAAACTCAGCAGCGAATTCTATTGCTAGTCCATACGCCTACAACAACGGCTATAACGGCTATGGCTATCGTCCATACAACTATTATGGAACGCGCTACCCTGCCCAGATGCAACAGTATCAAGACGTGGAACCAATTAACTACCCGCGCGTGCGCACGAAGCAAAAGCGTCAATTGCCTATGGTTGTTGATCAAACACAACATGCTCAATGGCAAAATCCACCAGTGACAAATCGTCCCGCTGATGAACAACTAGCAGCAAATGCTCCGACTATTGTTCCGCCATCTATTCCAGCCGGACCAAGTGCAGCTCAAAGATTTGTTGATCAAGTCAATCAAAGACATTTTGGTAATGTCTCAAGCGCTTTATTTGATCCAGAGACACGTTCACTGGCTCGTCAGTGCGGCGTAGTCGATTCCGACGACATATTCGACGCCGACTTCGGTAATGACCGCTTAGAACAAATGCGAGGCATTCTCCAAGACCAATCACTGTCACCGGAAGTACGCGCCCAAACCGTAAGCGTGCTCATAAAGCACCGCGGACCAAGCACCAACTCACAATCCACATTTGTGGCCGGCAGCAAGTCTCCCAACTGGCACTAACGCCTTCCGTCATTCTGAGTGAAACGAAGAATCTCACGAGTTAAAGACGTGAGACCCTTCGTTTCGCTCAGGGTGACAGTTCCTGGTATGTGGTTCACTGATTATTTACATGGTTGGGGGATGGCAAGAAGTGCCGGGTTTCGTCCGTTGTGTGGACGATTTCCGTCCGTTGTATGGACGGTTTCCGTCCGCATGATATACTAAAATGATATGCAATATCCCCGAAATATCGCCAATAGCCTTGAGCGTACAGCTAAGAAAAGCCCCGCATTATTGCTTGACGGAGCCCGGCAAACAGGCAAGAGCACATTAATTAAGCAACTAGGTACAAACTTATTTGCCGCAGAATATGTGTCTCTTGATGATCTTGAAATTCAATTGGGTGCCCATGGCAGTCCCTCGGACTTCATTCGTGATTTGCCTGAACACGTGGTTATTGATGAGATTCAGAGGGCG